>JABHHN010000003.1 GCA_018671515.1 archaeon
TTCTGTTTTTGAAAACAAAGTTGCACTCATATATATTTATCCTGGAATTGATCCTGAAATAATAGATTTCTATCTTAAAAAAGGATACAAAGGAATAGTCATTGCTGCAACTGCATTAGGTCATGTAAATACTTGGACTGAATATTCAATGATTCCATTTATTAAAAAATGCAATGACAAAAAAGTACCTGTCTTCATTACTTCTCAAACATTATATGGAAGAGTAAATCCTTATGTATATACTAATTTAAGAAAAGTATCTTATGAAGGAAAAGCTGTATATCTTGAAGACATGATGCCTGAAACTGCTTATGTTAAATTAGGATGGGTTTTAGGACAAACAAAAGATATAGAAAAAGCAAAAGAAATGATGTTAAAAAATTATCATGGTGAGTTGAATGATAAAATCAGTCCTGATATGTTCTTGAATTAAAATTTAATTTAATCTTATATTTTATTTGCACGCACACCTAAATGATTTGCAACTGGTCTTTCAAAATTCCATGTTGGAGGTTGTAATTTATGTGATGTTGGATGATTCAAAGTTTTTATTTTTCCATTTTTATTTATTGCTAATGTTGTTGAACCTCCGCCATCTAGATTTATTGCAAACTTAGAAGGACAATCAGAATATTCTGCAATAATATTAGCTAGATTTTCTTTTCTTATTCCTTTACTTCCAATTTCTCTTCCATCTACAACAAAGAACAATAATTTTCTAAATCCATCTTTTTCACAATAAGAAATAACTGTTCTTGGATTTGTATTATCTACAATAAATGGTCCAAGTGCTTTTCCATCTTTTACAATAGTATCTTCTCCTGATATCGCATTGAAATTGACACCATTTGCAGGTCTTTTATTTAAAAAAACTTCATTATTTTCTGTTATATATATGATTGGCCAATCCCATAATGATTTTGAATATTCATAAGTATATTTTTGTTCACTTTCTGAATCGTACGATGCTGCATAACCAAATATATTTACTCTTTGTCCTGAATTAGGATAAGCCCCCATCCATTTAGACAAAATATTCATATTTGGAATAGCTCCAGGTTTCCAAGGATAAAAAAAATCACCATTTACTGCCAGTTGCAAATCATATTCATCTATGAATTCAGTAGTTGTTCTTGCTTCTAATGGATAGCAAGTATCAGGAAATGAACTCTCAAGACATACTTCTGGAATCATAAATTTTTCTAAACAAGTTTTTGGATCTTTATTTGGACAAATTTTAATTAATATTTCATTCAAACAAGTATTTATTTGTTCTTCTAAAAAACAAGATTTTAAATCTTCAAAATTTTTATTTTTTAAAATATATTTATCTTTTTTCAATATATTTTCATCTTTATTCTCAAATGAATATTCTAGAAGATCTAAAAAACAATTATCTAAATTATTTTCAAATTCACGTCTATTTTCTGAGTTTTCATTTGAAATACATTCTTTTTTTACAAAAAAACTAACAAAGCACTCTTCTGTATCAACATTTTCTTTTGTACATCTATATGGCCTCATTGCCAATATCATCAAATTTTCTAATTTTGCTTTTTCTGGTAAACGATTCATATTTTTTTCTGAAATTTCATCAATATTTGCTACTTTAGCAGTAATTTTATTTCTTGGGTAATCAATGTAATCTCTATCTTCAATAGTATTAGGAGGTGTTACTAAAAAATTAATTCCATCTGCATCCAAATCTATTTCCACAACATGTATTTTTATTTGATTATCTCCCGTTTCTTTACAGACAATTTCAATTAAATTATTATAATTTTGGCCATTATTATCTATATTTGAAACTACCAAACCAGTTACATCTCGTGCACTTTTTAATTCTGGCAATAATGAACTTTCTTTTTCATTTTCTTCGTTAATTGGTGTACGTTTTACTGGTAATCCTGTTCCTTTAGCATCAATCGCATTTTTAATTTGTTCAGGTACACATTTTATTCTATTATAAGTTATACCTTCAAATAATTCTTCATCTTCAACACCAAGATCAAATGCATCTTCAATAAAATAGTCAATAAATGATCCTACATAAAGACCAGCTGACACAGCAAGAAAAAGAGGTAGTAACCACTTTAAAAATCCAAACACCATTTAGGTAAATAAATAATTTAAAAGAATATAAATTTATGGGCTTTTCCTAAGCATTGTTCTTGGAAATGGTATTGCATCCTTGATGTTTTCGAATCCACATATCCATCTTACTACTCGCTCAACACCAAGACCATATCCTGAATGAGGAACTGAACCAAATCTTCTCAAATCCAAATACCAATCATAGTTTTTAGGATCTTCTCCTTCTTTTTTGATATATTTCATAAGTTCTTCTATGTCAGTATCTCTTTGACTTCCACCAATTATTTCACCATATCCTTCAGGAGCTAACATATCAAAACATAGTGCAACTGGACCAGGAGCATCAATTTTATCAACACCTGGTCTGAGTTTCTTTTCCATCTTATAAAAAGCCATTATTTCTTTAGGATAATCTACAACTACAACAGGTGTGTCAAAATGTTCCATCAACTTTTCTTCTTCAATTGTTCTAAGATCTTTTCCCCATTCAACATCCATACCTGATTTTTCTTTAAGAATTTTTAAAGCCTCTGTATATGTTATTGTAGGATATTCTTTTTCAACCATAGGCATAAGTTTTGTTATATCCCTTCCTAATATCTCTAAATCTTTCTTATTTTCTTTTAGAACTTTTTCAAATATGAACTTAATTTCATCCTTTCCTACTTCTGAACATTGTTCTAAATTCATCCAAGCTGCTTCCATTTCAGCCATCCAAAATTCTGCTAAATGCCTAGATGTTTTTGATTTTTCAGATCTAAAAGTTGGAGACACATTATATATCTTCTCCAAAGAAAAAATACCTGCTTCTGCATAAAGCTGCCATGTCTGTGCTAAATAAACTTTATCTTGAAAATACTTTACTTCAAAAAGAGTAGAACCACCTTCACAAGCATTTGGTTGAAAAATAGGTGCTTCGAATTCATAATATCCATTACTTCTAAAAAATTCATGGATTGCACCGATAACAGTATGCCTTATCTTTAACATAGCAGTCATCTTTCTAGACCTTAACCAAAGGTGTCTTTGATCAAGTAAAAATTCAGGTGATTGATCTTTAGTTATTGGAAATGGTTCTGCAATTTGAACTATTTCCATATCTTTTACAAATAATTCATAACCTGTAGGTGCTCTTTCATCTTTTTTTATTTCTCCATAAAATTTTACTGAAGACTCCATAAGTAATTTAGATGCTTCTTCAAAAATTTCGTCAGTTACTGATCCTTTTTTTATTACACATTGTATAATATTACTTGAATCCCTTAAAACTATAAATACGAATTTATTAGATTTTCTTTCTCTATAAACCCAACCCCTGATAGATACTTCACCAGAGTCTTTATCCATTGCTTCCTGTATTGATATAAAATCTTGATTTTCCATTTTAATAAAAAGAAAAAATATTCAATTATAAAAATTACTAAAAAAATTAAAGATTAAATAAATAAAATTAAAAAAATTATTTCTTCCAAGCTTTAGCGTCTTCTAAAAACTTTTTTAGACCACTATCAGTCAAAGGATGATTAAATAATTTTAACATTGCTCCATATGGAATTGTTGAAACATCTGCACCAATCAATGCTGATTCTAATACATGTGTTGGATGCCTTATACTTGCAGCCAAAATTTTTGTTTCATACCCATAATTATCATATATGTCCCTAATTTGAGCAATTATATCCATACCTACATGACCTATGTCATCAAGTCTACCAACAAACGGACTAACATATGTAGCACCTGCTTTAGCAGCAACTAATGCTTGCAGAGGTGAAAAGACTAAAGTTACATTTGTTTTTACTCCTTTTTTTGTCAATTCTTTTACTGCCTTCATGCCTTCTGGAGTCATAGGAATTTTAATGACAATATTTTCTCCCCATTTTACATATTCTTCTGCTTCTTTTAACATACCAACTGAGTCTTCACTAAGTGCTTCAACACTTATTGGTCCATCAATAAAAGAACTTATTTCTCTTATTGTTTCTTCATGATCTCGTCCAGCTTTTTTAATAAGTGATGGATTTGTTGTAACTCCATCAACTATTCCCATTTCATTAGCTTTTTTGATTTCTTCTACATCTGCTGTATCTATAAAAAATTCCATTTATTTTCACCTTATCCTACATATTGATTCATAAATTGGTATATTCCATTTATGTGAGTTTTTTTCTATTAGCAAATCTGCTTCTTTTGGTCCCCATGACCCTGATTCATAGAAACTTAAGTTAGTTTTATTTTTTTCCCATGATTTTAAGAAAGGATCCACTATTTTCCAAGCATTTTCTACTTCATCCCATCGAGTGAATAATGTAGAATCATTCTTAATAACATCAAGTAATAATCTTTCATATGCTTCAGGAGTATTTATTCCAAATACTGCCTTATGACAAAAATCCATTTTTACATCTTTTATATTTAATTCATTTCCTGGTTTTTTTGTATTAAAAAGAAGATGTATTCCTTCATCAGGCTGAAGCCTTAATACTAATACATTATTTGATAAATTAAAATCTGAAAATAATTTTGAAGATGTATCTTTAAAATTTATCACAATTTCTGTTGCATGATATTTTAATTTTTTCCCTGCTCTAATGTAAAAAGGAACTCCATCCCATCTATCATTTTTTATTTCCAATGTCAGTGCAGAATAAGTCTCAGTCATAGAACAATTATCTGTTCCTTCTTCATACCTATAACCTATTGAATCCTTTAATTTATTTGATTTTATATATTGTGCTCTCACTGAATTAGAAGCTGCCTTTTCTGAATCATAAACTGATATAGATTCTAATAATTTGACTTTTCTTTTTTTTATATGATATGAATCAAATGAATCTGGTGGCTCCATTGCAACAAGGGATAATAATTGTACTAAATGATTCTGCACGACATCCCTTAGTGCTCCAAATTGATCATAATATGCAGCTCTTGTACCTACACCTATTGATTCAGCAGCTGTAATCTGTATATTATCAATATATTTATTATTCCATAAAGGTTCAAAAAGACCATTTGCAAACCTTAATACCATTATATTTTGAACTGTCTCTTTGGCAAGATAATGGTCTATCCTAAATATTTCATCTTCATTAAAATGCTTACTTATACATTTGTTAAGTTTACGTGCAGTAAAAAGGTCTCGTCCAAATGGTTTTTCTATTACCAACCTTGAAAATTTATTTTTTCTATTAATAAGACCATTAACATTGAGATTAAACGAAATCGTTTCAAAAAATGATGGCTTTACTGATAAATAAAAAATTCTATTCCCTTTTGTATCATTATCTAATTCTATTTTTTTTAAATATTCATTCAAACCAATATACCCTTCTTTTTTTAGAAAATTCATTTTATAATAATATATTTTTGCTCTTAATTTTCTCCATATTTCTTTTTTTGTCAATTTTGTTTTAGTATATTCATCAAGAGAAAGGCACATCTCATGCCTGAATGCTTCATCATCATAATCTCTTCTTCCAACTCCAATTATAGAAAAATTATCAGGCAACATATTTTTTTTATGAAGATTAAAAAAACCAGATATCAATTTTCTTCTCATTAAATCTCCTGTTGCTCCAAATACAACAAATATACAAGAATCTAGTTTATTTTTAGAATTCATAAATTTATGAAGAGAAAATTTCCTTATATAATTTTTGTTTAATCTCAATATGTTATATGATAAAGTATATAAAATAATTGTAATTCAAAAACAATATGACTTTAGATTATAAAAAATTAGGATTTAAATGTGGTATTGAAATTCACCAGGAACTATCTACTAATAAATTATTTTGCTCTTGTTCTACAAATCTAAATGAAGAAGAAGAAGTATTTACAATCACAAGAAAACTAAGAGCTGTAGCTGGAGAATCTAATAAAACTGATCAAGCAGTGCTCTATGAATCATTAAGAGATAGATCTTTTATTTATCATGGTTTTAAAAATGAAGCATGTTTAGTTGAATCTGATTCTGAACCACCACACCCTGTAAATAAAGATGCAATGAATACTGCATTAAGTGTTGCAAAAATATTCAAATTAAAAATTCCAAATACTATATGTGTAATGAGAAAAACTGTAACTGATGGTTCAGCTACAGGTGGTTTTCAAAGAACTATGCTTATAGGTATTGAAAGTCATGATTCAATATTAAGCACCAGTTTTGGTGATGTTAAAGTTAACCAATTAAATTTAGAGGAAGATTCTTGTAAAATAATTGAAAAAAAAGAAAATTCAGTTCATTATTCACTCTCAAGACTTGGAATACCATTATTAGAAATTGGTACTGATGCTACAATTAAAAATCCTCAACAAGCTAAAGAAGTTGCCTTTAAAATAGGTTCTATATTAAGGTCATATGATACTGTAAAAAGAGGTCTTGGAACTATAAGACAAGATGTAAATGTTAGCATTAAAAAAGGTGCCAGGATAGAAATAAAAGGATGGCAGGATTTAAAATCAATACCTATTTTAGTTGAAAATGAAGTCAAAAGACAAAAAAAATTAGTTGAAATAAAAGAAAGATTAATTAAAAAAGGATTAAAAAAATTTGAAAAAAACTCAAAAGATGTTACTGACATATTTAAAAAATCCAATTCTAAAATAATTAAAAATATTATTAAAAATGATGGTAAAGTATATGCTCTAAAATTACCTAAATTTTCTGGATTATTAAAAGAAGAAATATGTCCTGAAAAAACATTTGGAAAAGAATTGAGTGAATATGCAAAAGCATATGGCACTAAAGGAATGATTCATACGGATGAAGACATAAATAAATATAATCTTATATCAGAATTTGATAAATTAAGTAAAATAATGGATAAAAAAAAAGATGATCTTATAATTGTTATTGCAGAAAAAGAAAAAATTGCACTAAAAGCCATAAATTCTGTTTATGAAAGAGCTCTTTATTGCCTTAAAGGTATTCCTGAAGAAACAAGAATACCAAATCATAAGAATGCTACATCTATGTATGCAAGACCTCTTCCTGGTGCAAATAGGATGTATCCAGAAACTGATATTCCTAATGTTAAAATAACAAAAGAAATTATCAAAAATATCATAATACCTGAATTAATTGAAGATAAAATCAAAAGATATGCAAAAAAATTCAACATACAAGAAGATATGGCAAAAGAATTGATAAATAAAAAAATTAAATTTAGTGATTATACTAAAAAATACAGTAATTTAAAACCTTCATTTTTAGTTGAATGCCTAATAAACTATGAAAAAGAAATATATAGAAGATACAATAAAAAAATTGATGCACAAAATAAATTAATTCCTTTATTTGAAAAAGCAAATAAAAATGAAATTAATAAAGATGCAATTTTTGAAATATTAGTAGATATGGCAAATGATAAAAAAATTGATTATGCTAAATATAAACCATTATCAGATAAAGAAATTGAAACTACTATCCAAAATATAATTTCTAAAAACAAAGATGCACCAATGAATGCAATAATCGGAAAAGTAATGGGATTGCTAAGGGGAAAAGCATCTGGTAAAAAAATTGTTGATTTAATAAAAAAGAATTATTAGTCTCACTTTTTATTTTATTCCTAACTCTATTAGTAGAAAATTTTATATAGGTTTAGCAAACTACTTACTTATATGGGGGTTTTAGAGTTCTTTGGCATAGATATTGAGAAAAAGGAAAATAAAATAATTGACAGTCTAAAGAGCAATCTAAAAGAATCTTTTAAAAGAATTAAAGAAGATATCTCAGAACAAAAAGAATGGATTAGTCATATACATTCAGACTTTAAATATCATAAAAACGAAATAAAAAGTCACATAGGAACACATTCTGATAATTTTGAAAATGTTAGTCAATGGATAGAATATTTAAATAATAGTAATAATAACCTCAAAAAAGAAGTTATTTCATTAGAGAAAAGCATATATTCTAGAATAAAAAAAGACTTTTCTACCTTCAATAATCAAATATTAAGTGCCATTAGATCTCAAAATAACACCCATAATATGGAAATTATGGCTAAAAAGGTTGAACTATTAGAGAGAAAAATTATAGCTTTAGAAAGTGAAAAAAAAGCATATATTCCCGAAATAAAAATAAATCATAAAAATACATATCAAGAAAATAGCTCACTTAATAATACACAACAAAAAATCCTTAGTCTATTATATTCTTCCAGTATACCTATTGATTATTCCACTATTGCAAAAAATCTCAATATAAGTATAATCTCTGCTAGAGTATATGTAAAAAAACTAAAAGATATGGGTTACGGTATTGAAACTGCTTATTCTGGAAAGAAAGTATTAATAACTATAAATAACAAACAAAAAATCAAAAAATTCTACAATAATTAATGAAAACTTAATTATTTTCAAAATATATAAACTTTTAATTTAAAAAATATTTTTTAGTGTAAACTAAACATTATTAACTGTTATAACACCTGTTATCTGTTATAACACAACATGATAACTGTTATAACATTAAAATAAATCAATATTAATTTATAGACGACAAACAAGTGTTATAACAGTTATAACACATCGATAACACCTGTTATCTGTTACCATTATTAACGTTATAACCATTATAACAGTTATAACATATTCTTTAAAATAAAATGACAAAAAAATAGAATTAAAATATAATAATTCATACATTTAAAAGAAAAATAAAAAAATGGGGTCACAGGGATTTGAACCCTGATCCGAAGGTGACTTCGAAGGATAATCATCGCAAATAAATTTGCTCATCGCACCAAATATTGGAGCCTCCTATACTAGCCAGCTTATACTATGACCCCTGACATAAATGTAAAAAATTGGAACTATATTTAAAAGTTTTTAATTAAGAGAAAACTAATAAAAAAGTGAATTCAATAAAAATTTGAATTGTAGTTATTTTAAAATAGTAAAATTTATATAGCAAAAACACCAATCTTAATTTCATTAATTATTGGGAGGGAGTTTAATGGCTAAGAAAAAAAAAGATTTCAGTACTAAATTTGGACCTTTAGCATTTACTATAGGATTAATTTTAGCAGCAATTACAGGAATAATCATAACACCTACTGTTGGTATGTTATGGCTATTAGGAGCTTTAGGATTAATTGTAGGGCTATTAAATATAAGTGATAAAGAAGTAAAGACATACTTAATTTCTTCAATGGCATTTTTAATTTCAACATCAAGCTTAAGTATGGTTCTTGGACCAGTACCATTAATAGGTCAAAAAGTTACACCATTCTTAACAAATATTGTAATATTTTTATCCCCTGGAACTGCCATAGTTGCATTAAAAGCTCTTTATTCTCTGACTAAAGACTAATTTATTTTTTCTTACTTATATATTTACTAAATAGTAATTATTCAAAAAATATTCTTCTTTCTCAAAATAAATTCATTCAATTTTAAAATAAACCCTTCTATTTTGTTTACCTTTATTCTTTGCTTCCAAAAAAACTATTTTACCTATTTCTTTTAATGATTTAACATGACACCCACCATCTGCCTGTGCATCATATCCTTTAATATCAACAATCCTCAATTCTTTTATATCATGAGGAAAACCTATTGCTAATTTAAATAATGTTGAATCTTTTTTTGCCTCTTCCATAGATTTATAATATATTTCTACTAAAAGATCTTTTTCTATCAAATCATTTGCCTTTGCAAACCCTTCCTTAATTAAATCAACATTCATTTCAGGCATATTCATATCAATTCTACCTTTCTCAGGTGTCAATTGATTACCTGTCATGATTAAATCATATTCCCTATTGAATACACCACTTAGGACGTGTGCAGCAGTATGATATCTCATTAATGTATATCTCCTATCCCAATCTAAAAAACATTTAACTTCATCACCAATTTGTAACCCTACTTGGTCTACTTCATGACTTATATTTCCATCAAATTTCCCAGTAAACTTTACTTTAAATTCTTTATTATCTGATTTTCTTATCATCAATCCTGTATCCCATTCTACTCCACCACCTTTAGGGAAAAATGCTGTTTTTTCAAGAATTATAAATTTCTCATTTGATACTCCTTTTACAATAGTTTCAAATTCTTTTAAATATGAATCGTCCATATATAACCAGTTTTTCATAATAAATCACCCATCATTTCTTTATAATTAATTATTAATAAAATTTTTCATAATTAATTCAATATCTTCAATATTTTTAGATTCACTTATCTGCTTTCTTATTACTGTAGAACCAACAATACTTTTTGTAAAATGTTGAGCATGCATTTTGATATTTGTAATGTATAAACAATCATGTTTTTTAGCTAATTCTAAAAACTCGAAAAAAATAATTATTTTTTCTTTTTTAGATAAATCAGGTAAATATTTTTCATTTTTTAAAAAATAATTAATTCTATTAAACAAATAAGGATCACCAACAGATGCTCTACCAATCATTAATGCATCGCAACCTGTTGATCCTAGTGCGTTTTTTGCACTTTTTTCATCAATAATATCCCCATTAAGTATAATTGGTATCTTAACTTCATTTTTGATTTTTTTGACTATGTCCCAATTGGCTTTACCTGAATATTTTTGATTTGCAGTTCTACCATGTACTGTTATTGCATTAGCTCCTGATTTTTCAATTGTCTTTGCTATGGAGACATTATAATTTTCATCCGTGGTTATCCTAATTTTACAAGTAAATGGTATGTTTAATGATTCTGAAATAGATTTAACCAAATCCCCTAGTTTATTTATATCATTTAGTAATTTAGCACCACTTCCAGTTTTCATTACATTATATGCTGGACACCCAATATTAATATCAAGTATATCAGGTTTTAATTCAATTTCAATTTTTTTTGATGCTAATACAAGATTTTTTTTATCGCTCCCCGAAATTTGAATACCAATTGGCCTTTCTTCTTCTATAAAAAAAGATCTCTTTAAAGTTTTTTTAGAATCCATAATAAATGCATCTGCATTAATCATCTCTGAATAAACTACCCCTGCGCCATATTTTTTACATAATAATCTAAATGGAAGTGTTGTAACATTAGACATAGGAGCCAAAAATAATTTATTCTTAATGACTAAATTTTTTATTTTCATATTAGATAGAAAAAATAAGGTATTTTTAGATTTTATCTTAAAAAAGCATTTTTATTATCTTCTTTTTTTTATATATCCAGGAGAAGATTCAAATATAATATTTGAATTAATTAGATCTATTAGATAATTTTCAATTTCATTATTTGAAAACCCTCTTGACGAAGCCTCAAGAATTATATTTTCTTTCTGGACTAAATTTCCTGGTCCAGTTGTCAATTGATTTATTATAGACATTAATTCTATTTTTTTATCTATCTTGGATTCTTTTTTTAACCTTTTCTGCATAAGGTTCTGATATCTCATCAGTTCATCAAAATCTGATGCTGCCATTTTTCTCTCTATTAGTGATATATTTTCTATATTTATAAATATATTCTACAATAATAATTAACAAAATTAACCCAAAAACAGATAAATTACATAAATTTCATAATTTATTATGAAATATTTTACTTATATCGGTGAAGGATTAAGATTATTTAAAAGAAGTCTAGTTGTTAAGAAAAAAGGAACAAAAAGATATGAAGGAAATTCTCAAGAAATATGCATTCAAATCATTGAAGATTGCTGGAATGAAAGATTTTTCCAGACTAGTGCAGGTCATTTTTCTGTTTTTTATATAAGAGATTTAAGTTTCTACGTAGAACAACTAATATCATTAGGTCACACTGAGAGATTAAAAAAATCATATGCCTACGCAATTGAAATATATAGAAAACACAATAAAATAACTACAACTATTAATCCAAAAGGAATTCCAATTGATATTTACACATATTCTATAGATTCACTACCTCTTTTTTTAAGATCTTTAAGATTACTGAATGCTACTAAAATAATAGACGAATACAAAGATTATCTAGAAAATGAAATTAAAAAATTCTATAAAATTGTAATTGACAAAAAAACAGGACTTGTAAAAAAAGACAAACAATTTTCTTCTGCTAAAGATCACTCTAAAAGAAAATCTTCTATGTATGATAATGTTATGGCTTGGATATTACAGCAAGAATGTGATAATTTGAACTTAATTAACCCATTGAAAAATATTGGTTACAAAAAATTATTAAAAGAAAAATTCTGGACAGGTAATTATTTTTTAGATGATCTTTCAAGAGAAAAATATATTTCTGGTGATGCTAATACTATTCCTTATTGGGCAGGATTGTATGATGATAAAAAAATGATAAAAAAATCAATTGAATCAATACAAAAAGCAGGATTAGATTCTCCTTTTCCCTTAAAATACACAAATAAAGAAATTAAAAATCATTACCACAATATACTAGGTATTCTTGCATCAAATTATGAAGGAAATGCTATATGGATGCAATGGGGCTTATTATATTTAGAAGTCGTAAAAATGGTTGATAAAAAACTTCTAAATAAATACCTACAAATTTATTCTAATCTAATAGAAAAACATGGAAATTATTTAGAAGTTTTCAATCCAGATGGAAGTATTTATTCTTCTCCAATATATTATTGTGATGAATCAATGATATGGTGTGCAGGTTATTTAGGTTTAATGAAAAAGAAATGAACAAATAAATTTAGAAAAAATTATTCTAATTTTTTAATTTTTTTTATCTTATTATTTTTTTTATCACTATTATTGTTGATTTTATTATATTCATCGTCTTCTTCTACATCCATATACATAACAACAAATACAAAAAATAAAAGTGCAGAAAGAATCATACTTAATATAAAAATAAGATTATGTTTTTCTAAAATAAAATCAGATAAATAAAATTCTTTAGTATTTATTACATGCAATGAAAATTCTGGTGATTTTGCAGAATATTCTGATGCATCTGATACAACAAAATTTATTTCTTCTGTTCCATACCAATCTTTTTTTGGAATAAATCTCACAACATTTCCTTTAAAACCAATTGATATATTTTCACTTTCTCCATTTATTGAATATGTCAAGATATTACCATCTGGATCAAAGAAATACTTTTCAAGATCTATTTCATTTGTAGTGTCTTCATTCCATCTAATATAAAATTCACTTTGGCAAGTTTCATTATCAAAATAATTTACACAATCATAATCAGATACAGTTATTGTTTCTTTATAATCCCATCCATAAAATTCATTATAATATCCAAAACACCAGTTAAGATTCAAGAATATCAAAAATATTGATAAAAATACTAATGAAATGAACCCATAATGTTTCTTCTTATTTTTTCTATTCAAAAAAGAAAGTATCAAAAACAAGACTAAAAATATTAAAGCAATTCCTAATCCAATAAAACATTTAAATTCTTTTAATAAATCTGAAAATGAATAATCATACACTACAAAATTTAATGATTGATGAAACTCCTGACCTTCCTCTGATACTATTTTAAATTCAATAGGATAAGTTCCTTTTGATTCTAAATTTTCAGCCCATGTCTCAATAGGAAATACTTTACTCTCATCTGGATTTAAAATTATTTGATTTACTGGTAAATTGACCCATTCTGATTCTAAAGATAAATCATATTTTGATTCTTTTATACCTGTGTTTTTCAAAGTCAAATATTTTTGCCTATAAACATCCCCAATATGTTTAACATATGTTTTTCCTGATAATACTGGCCTATAACAGTCATCTAATGAAAGAATTGATAATTCAAATTCATGTGATTCTGAAATATTTTTTCCTTCTACATTTGAATGAAGAACAAATGTGTTTATTTCATCATTTATATTTTCTGTATCAATTTCAATATCTATTGATTTTTCATCTTCTTTTTCAAACGATAAAGAATCTTTATCTAATGTAAAAAACTCATCTGATTCTAGATAAAAATTTAGATCTGTACTTTTTTCACCTGTATAATTTATTATAATTTCAATTTTATCTTCATCAACACAAATTTCTTTTTCTTCTAAATTTATATTATAAGAATAACAATCCAAAGCATTATGTTTTATTATAATTGATTTTTCTTCTTCTCCAATTTCAGAAACTGATTTAAATTCAAATTCTCCTTCACCTAATTCTAAAGCATCATTAATTGAATGAAGATAAATTATTTTTTCTTCTCCTGATTCTATTTCAATTTTTTCTTCTGATAATTCAAATGAATCTGTATCTAAAGTAAATGAATAAAAATTAGAAAACTCTGCTTCATTTTTTATTTTTACAGGAATTGAAATGCTTTCTTCTTTACAAATTTCAAATTCTTCATCTGATTCTATAATATATTGATAATTTTTTTCTATATTAAATTCAATAGGTACTATTGCAGATAATTTTGTTGTCTTAGTTTTAATATTCACTTGTGAATTATATAATCCATTTAGTGAACATTTTGGTACAAATTCAATTTCTACTTTTTCTGCAGCTTTTGATTTTATATATATATTTGAAATATAATTTACTTCTCCTTCAAAATCAGGAACTTCGATTTCATAATTTTCATCAAATGGACCTTGATTGAATATTTTGAATTCTGAAACATACCCTTCACATGGATTTCCACTAAAATTAGTTTTAATAGGTTGAATAATCAAATTATTACATAATTCTGAATTTACTGCTTGAGTAAAACTTTTTTGATAATTTTTATCATTTATTACTATTATCTGTACATCTTGAATTTCTTTTACTGTACAAGGTATAGTTATTTTTTCTTTTATTGCTATTTTTGTTCTAGGTTTTAAAACAAATGTATTTTGTGAAAGAATTACATAAGGATTATTAGTTGATATACTATAACTATTTGCAATATTTGCTGTATTTTCAATTATAACTGTATTTACTATACTACTGCATGAACATACGTTTAAATCTGTTTTAGAATATATTTTAAATTCTTCTGATTGTGCGGATATAAATGGTAATGAAAATACTACAATCAACATCAAATATAAAACTAGTTTTCCCTTTCCCATATAGAGCCCCCACTATTACCTATTCTTTAAATAAAATAAAGTTAAAAAAAAATAAAAATTGACTTATTTAGTAATAAGTCTGACCTGAAACTTCTTCGTCATCATCGTTTCCTTTTAGTTTATTAAATCCTACTATTAAACCTAGTATAACTAATAAAACTACTAAAACAACTAAACCAATTTCAAGTCCTTTTTTGATTCTTGTCCAATCCTGTAGAGGTGACTCTTCTTTTTCGCTTGCAACAATATTTGCTGTCAAAGCTATACTTTCTGATTCATCTCCTGATTGTACATCCACAACAAAAACCTGGGTTCCTGCTGATGTATCTTCATTTGCTGAAACTGTCAAGTAAACTGTTTCTGTCTGTCTAGGACCGACAACAACAACTGATCCTCCTTCCATACTAGCACTTCCCCATGCTTCGACACCTGAAACAGATACTCTTACCTGTTTTGATGATGAACCAACGTTTGTTACCATTATATTATAAGGTGAACCTTCTCCGCCAGCATTTACTTCTTGAGCTTTAGGAACTGTTATTATCATTCTTGAATCTTCTTCATCGTCTCCTTCGTTTGCAACATTACATGTTTCATCCGCTACAACTTTAACTGATGTTTCTTCAACTACTGAGTCTCTTCCATCATTGAATTCTGCTTCTGCTCTAACAACATATGTTCCTGCTTCTGCACATTTTGGTACTCTTAAGTATAAATCTTCTGAAGTTGTTGATTCTTCTGAATCTAATTCATCGATAAATTCACTTGCTTCGATTCCTAATGCTGGGATTGAAACTGTGACTTTTACACCATCATCTTCGTCTTTTGCACCATTATTCTTAACTCTTACTGCTGCAATAACTCCTCTTCCTGAAACAACTTCTGAAGGATCTAATAAAATATCTTTTACTTCTACTTCATGTCTGTCTGCTTCAAAAACTAAATCAAAGTCAAATACGATTGTGCTGCTATCTGCATCTCCAACGATAACTCTTAATTTGTATACTCCTTCATTATCTTCATCAACATCTAAATCACTTGGTATTGATAAAACAAAGTCTTTTGAGTAAACTCTATCTTCTCTCATGCTGAATGTTTTACTTGAATCTTCAAGTACACCGTGTTCATATCCAGTCATTAAAACCTGAATTTGAACATCATCAACATCACTGTCTGCTCTTAAATTTAAATCAACTTCGATATCTTGTCCTCTATCTAGTACGATTAAATCTCCATCGCTAACGTCATCTCCATCTACTTCTACTTCTGTTACACATAAGTCTCCATCACACACGTCTGCTGCTACAAAAAATACAGATAGTGCCATAAAAACTGCCATCAACATTGCTAGTTTTGCTTTCATATTATTTTTCCCCTCCGGTAATACAAATTATGAGTCCCCCCATTAATTCAAATTTCTAATACTTTAAGCTAATATTTAAAGATTTCGATTTATTAGTATACTAGAGTAGATACATTTCTTTACTATTTTTGAGTGCTATTATTTTTTAGAAAATAATCAATATTATATATAGTACTGATTTTGTTATGTACATGAGAATTAATATAATAGGTGCTGGTCCTGCAGGAAATTTTACTGCATTTTTATTAGCTAAAAAAGGACATAATGTTAACGTATATGAAAAAAATTCAATCATTGGTTCTCCAGTACAATGTACTGGTATACTAAGTGACTATTTCTCAGAAGTATTAGATATTAATAAAAAATTCATATTAAATACTATTGAAAATACTAGAATCTATTCCCCAGATAATAATTTTGTAAAAGCAAAAATTAAAAAAAATTATGTAATATGTAGAAAAAAATTTGATAATTATTTAGCAGACATGGCAAAAGAAGAAGGAGCTAAATATTTTTTAAATCATAGTTTTCATACATTTGAAAAAAAGAATAATAAAATAAAATCAAAATTCAAAAATAATGGTAAAAATATTTTTTCTGAATCAGATATATTAATAGGAGCAGATGGACCACTAAGTCAAGTTTCTAAATCTGCAGATATTTTCAATAATAGAAAATTTGTTACAGGAACACAAATTGAAATAAAAATGAAAAATGATAATGTTGTTGAATTCTACCCATTTATAGGTTGTTATGCATGGGTTGTTCCGATAAACAAAAATGCGATAAGGATTGGTGTTGTCTCTTATAATAATACAAAAAAATTATTTGATAAATTTGTAAATTTAAAACTTGGGAAAAAATATAATGAAAAAATCATAGAAAACCAATCAGGAATAATTCCAATTTTCAATC
Organism: archaeon; assembly: GCA_018671515.1. Lineage (GTDB taxonomy): Archaea > Nanobdellota > Nanobdellia > Woesearchaeales > GW2011-AR15 > JABHHN01. The sequence goes on from JABHHN010000003.1 coordinate 17,358, forward strand.
CAAATGTAATTGCACAAAAAAAAAATGTCTATTTAATAGGTGATTCAGCAACTTTTGTCAAAGCTACATCTGGTGGTGGGATAAATCAAAGTCTCAAAGCAGCAAAAATTTTAGTTGATTGTATAAATAACAAAAAAGATTATCAAAAAGAATGGCAGAAAAATCTTTATGATAAATTATTTGTTCATCTTATTGCTCATAAAGTTATGCAAAAATTTTCTTTAGAGGAGTGGAATGAATTAATTAATATTTTTAGTGAAAAGAAAATGAAGAAGATTTTATATACACAAAGTAGAGATAAAATAATTTCTATGATGATAAAAGTAATATTTACAAAACCTTCATTGTTAAAATTTGCAAAATATTTTCCAAAAGAAGAATTAAAGAATATTAGGTCACCTATTTTTTAAATCATACATAATCTTTAAATAGAATTTCAATTTAATGCAAAGTTATGCTTTTAGAGTGAGGGGATTTAATGTCAAAAGATGATGAATTAACAATTGATCTTACAAAATTTAACAATTTCATAAAAAAAATGAATCTTGGTCATATTACTATTATATTATTATTGATTCTGCCAATGTTTTTAAGTGCATACTTTAGAATGTATTCTTCAAATCTTCCCATAACAGATGAATGGGCAAGGCAATCCATAAAAAATCAAATTCAATCTCAAATTGCTCAAGGTGTTGCACAGCAATATCCAAATCTACCTCAAGAAAATAGGGATCAAATATTAAATCAACAATATACTGAATGGGTAAAAAATAATCAAGAATATTTAGATTCACAAATTGTTCAAGTTTCAGATCAATTAAAAGCTAATTTCAAAGATGATAATGGTAATACATATCTTTTAGCAATAGACCCTTGGTTCTATTATAGACATATTAATAATAAAATTGTAAAAGGAAGTTTTGGTGATATAGTCAAAGATGATGGTTCCGAATGGGATATGTATATGGTAGCACCTCTTGGTGGGAAAATAGACCCTTCGTTCCATGAATATTTTTCATTTTATTTTCACAAAGTAATTTCTTTTTTTAATCCTAATACAACTCTTCTTGCAACATTCTTCCTAGTTCCAGTTATAATTGCAATGCTTTCTGTCATCCCTGCTTTTTTTATTGCAAGAAAAGTTTCAGGTAATTTTGGCGGATTAATTGCTTCAATCATGGTTGGAATACACAGTATGTATATTAATAGAACAGCAGGTGGTTTTTCAGACACAGATGCATATAATATATTATTTCCATTATTAATAATTTGGATGGTACTCGAAGCACTTGATAGTAAAGATTTGAAAAAAACAATTATATTTAGTTCTCTTGGAGGTCTTCTAATTGGATTATATAGTTTTTCCTGGACAGGATGGTTCTATATTTTCTATGTTGCATTAATTTCAATTATAACATATGTTGGTTATGTAATTTTAAGTCAAAGGGAAAAAGTTTTTGCTGATATAAAATCAAAAAAACATAATTATATCAGTAATACTATTACAGTATTTATAATTTTTACATTGATATCAACTATTGCATTAAGTGCATTTTCAGGTTTTGATGAAATTAAAGCTCTTTCAAAAAGAACAAAAAAAGTCATTAACCTAAAACAAGCTTCAAAAGGAACATCTATTTGGCCAAATGTATATACAACTGTTGCAGAATTAGGTTCAACTAATCTTGCAGGGATTGTTTCCAATCTCGCACCATATAAATCTGAAAGCGGTAAATCACTAGATAAATTTTATTTTTTCATTGTACTTATGGGAATGATTATTTCAATTATTGACCTAAAAAAAATAAAATTAATGGAATATATTTTATTTGGTTTTACAGCAATTTGGTTCTTATATGTATTATCTAGACAAGACCTTAGTCTAATGTTATTTTTAGTCTTGATTAGTTTACCAATTATTGGAGCTATTGCACTTAGTATCATCAGAAGATACAAAGTTGACATTAAATATGCAATATTTCTAATTGTCTGGTTCTGTGCAACGATTTATGGTGCAACTAAAGGAGTTAGATTCATATTACTAATTGTTCCTGTATATGGAATTGCTTTTGGTATTGCTCTTGGAAAATTTGCAGAAGTTATAATCAAATTATTAAACAAAGAAATGAGCATAAATATTTCTTTATCTCAAATTGCAGTATTTTCAATTTTAGCTCTTTTACTTATTAATCCAATCAAAGCAGCGGATTCTACAGCTAGGCGAGAAGTACCTAGTATGAATGATGGCTGGTATCAATCATTGAATAAAATTAACATGGAAAGTGCACCTGATGCAATTATCAATTCCTGGTGGGATTTTGGACATTGGTTTAAAGCTGTTGGTAATAGATCTGTAACTTTTGATGGTGCATCACAAAACAATCCTCAAGCTCATTGGATTGGAAAAACTTTAATGACGCCTGATGAAAATCAAGCAATGAGTATTTTAAGAATGCTTGATTGCGGTGCAAATTCTGCCTTTAAAAAAATTGAATTAAAACTAGAAAGTTCATACAAAGCAGTAGATTATGTTTATGAATTAATTTCTTTAGATGAAAAAAAAGCAAGAAATTTTCTCAAAGAAAACTTTAATGAAAATGAAATAAACGAAATCATAAAATTTGTTAAATGTGATCCTCCTGAAGATTATTTTATTATAAGTGAAGATATGGTAGGAAAATCAGGAGTATGGGCACATTTTGGAAGTTGGAATTTTAATAAAGCTACTGTCTATAATTATTATAAAAGTTATTCTCAAGTTGAATTCATAGAAAAATTAAATGAAGAATTTAAATATTCAAATGAAGAAGCAGAAAAAATATTTTTTGAAATTCAAGGATTAAGAACTGATAGAGCAGTAAATGATTGGATTGCTCCGTGGCCTAGTTATGGTGGGGGAGCTGGTTGTTCTCAAAAAAATGAAATGCTTTTATGTAATATCAAAGTAAATAACAACCAAAGAATGCCTATAAATATAAATCTTACATCAATGGATGCATATGTCATTGCTCAAGATAGAACAGTATATCCTAACTCATTAGGATACTATGATGAAAATAATGAATATATTATCAAAGAATACAAAGGAGATTTATTAGGATCATCCATCAGTCTTGTACAAGAAGGAGAAGAATATACTTTAATATTATCAGCTCCTGAATTGGTTGGAAGTATGTTTACCAGATTATTTTATCATAATGGCAGAGGACTAGATCATTTTGAAAAATTCAGTGATATTAGAGATATTACTGGATCAAGAATAATTGTTTGGAAAATAAATTGGGATTTAATAAAAGATGAATAATAAAACAATTTTAGTTACAGGAGGAGCAGGATTCATTGGTAGTCATGTATGTGACAGATTATTGGAATTAGGCCATAAAGTAATATGTTTAGATAACCTAAATAATTATTATTCTCCAGCAACAAAAATTGAAAATATTAAACATAATATTAGTAATCCAAATTTTATTTTACAAGTACTTAGTATAACTAAAAAAGAACATATGAAAGAAGTATTCAAGACATATAATATTGATGTAGTAATACATCTTGCAGCAAGAGCAGGAGTAAGACCATCCATTGAGCATCCATTATGGTATCAAGAAACAAATGTGGATGGTACTGTGAATCTTTTAGAGTTAAGTAAACAACATAAAGTAAAAAAATTCATATTTGGCTCTAGTTCAAGTGTATATGGAGAAAATAAAAAAATTCCTTTTTCTGAAATTGATGACGTAAATAATCCAATAAGTCCTTATGCTGCTTCAAAAAAAGCTTGTGAACTTTTTTGCTATACTTATAGTTATTTAACAGGACTTGATATTGCTTGTTTAAGATTTTTTACTGTATATGGACCCAGAGGAAGACCTGAAATGGCAATCTATCTTTTTACAAAATGGATAATGGAAGGAACTGCAATATCTATGTTTGGAGATGGAGAAACTATGAGAGATTATACCTATATAAGTGATATTGTAAATGGAATTGTATCGTGTATTGATGTAAATTTCAAATATGAAATAATTAATTTAGGAAATTCAAATCCTATAAAATTAAAAAATTTAGTCTCAACCATAGAAAAAATTACTGGAAAAAAAGCTAAAATAGAACAAAAACCAATTCCTAAAGGAGATGTCCCATTAACATATGCTGATCTTACTAAAGCAAAAAGATTATTAAATTATGAACCAAAAGTATCTATTGAAGAAGGTATTAAAAACTTCTATGAATGGTTTAAGACAAATAAACAATAAAAATATTAAATAACTAGAATTAATTAAATATAATGAAATTAAAGACTAGGCATTTTATTCTGATTTCCATTTTTATGATTTCATTTTCAATTAGAATATTTTTTGCAGGACAAACCTATTATTTCTCTGATTCAGAATCATATTTTAATTTAAGACAAATTGAAAGTATTAAAAAAACTGGATTTCCAATATATAATGATGATTTAAGTTTTGGTGGAAGAAACATTATTATTCTTCCATTATATCATTATCTATTTGCGGGATTCTCATTTATTTTTCCAGGAATAATTTCTCTAAAAATATTTTCTAATTTCATTGCTTCTTTACTCCCTATAATCTTATACGCAATTTCCACACAATTAGTTAAAAAAAGAAATATATCATTATTTTCTGCTCTTCTAGCAGGATTTATCCCTATATTTTCAAAAGAAACTGTAAATTCTCTAAATATATTAGGATTAACCATTATTTTAGTATTCTTATTCATATATTTCTATATTAAATTCATGAGAGAGAAAAAAAACATAGATATCCTACTTGTTATTTTAATATCTATTGTATTTACAAATCATATTGGAATAAATTTGATTGTTGGTTTAATAATTTATATTATTATATCCTTACTAGAAAAAATAACTATTGAAAGAAGAGAATTTGAATTCATATTTTTTAGCATATTATTTTTTTTATGGACATATTTTATAATTTTCAAAAAAGCATTTCAAATACATGGTCTTACAATAATTTGGCAAAATGTACCAAAAGAACTTCTTAGTAATTATTTTACAAGAATAAATTTAGTAGAAACTATTTATGCAATCGGGATAATCCCTATTATATTTGGTTCAATAGCAATTCACTCATACATATTAAAAAAAAAAAGCAAATCAATGTATATAATATTCGGATTTTTTTGTTCCACCTTTTTTTCATTTTGGTTTAAATTAATTCCTATATTTCCAACAATAATATTCCTTGGGTCAACTTTAATAATATTAAGTATCTTTTTCATTAAAGAATTTTTTATTCAAATTAGAAAAAGTAAATTTGCAAAATATGAAAAACTTTTTTTCAATATTTTTATAATCATTGCAATTATAACTTCTGTCTTTCCTTCAATATTATATATGAAACAGAGTATAGATAATTCATTTAATTCTGAATCTATAGAACCATACATCTGGCTAGAAAAAAATAGTAAAAAAAACAACATAATACTTGGCGCAGTTGAAGAAGGAAACTTAATAAATTATTTTGGAAAAAGAAAAAATATTATAGACACAAATTATCTTTTGATAAATGATATTGATCTTATTTATAATGATACAAAAACAATTTTTAAAGCTAGTGAAATTAATAAGTTTTCAGCAATTAGAAATATAAATAAATATGATATAGATTATATAATTTTTTCAGATTTTGCTAAAAAAGATTATGATATTTCAGAAATATCATATATTAATCAAGATTGTTTTGAACTGGTTTTTAATAAATCAACAAAGATCTATAAGTCTGAATGTGAATTAACGATTAATTAAAAATTGAATTGGAGAATTTAGATTGAAAAAAGAAAAAATTAAAAAAAAAGAAATTTATTTATTGCTTCTAGTCTCAATAGTAGTTTTAATCTTACCACATCTTCTTAGATCTAATATGTCTTCTTTTGGCTATGATAGTTATTATCATATTCGTTCAATTGAAAGTATAAAAGAAGAAGGAATCAATCAAAAAGATAACTTATTTTTTGGATTAAGACACTTTAAAATTTCTCCTCTTGATATTTTGTTATCTATTTTTCCAAATACTATTTTTTTAATACGAATAATCCCTTTCTTAACAGGTATAATTTCAATAATTTTATATTATGAAATTTTAAAAAAACTTAATCCTAAAAAAGGTTTAAATCTCTTTGCGCCATTCATACTTTTAACATCTCCTATTTTTATATATTCTTTTTCTGTCTATAATGAATATTTTTTTTCTTACTTTTTGATTCTGATGGGTTCATACTTCTTTTTGAATGAAAAAATAATGTTCAGTTTGATATTTTTTGGATTATCCCCTTTATTTAATCCCCAATGTATTATAATTGTAATAATTGTTCTTGCTATATTGTTTAAACATTTTAAAGAAAAAACTACATTTATTTCATTTGTTATTATTACTCTTGCATTCATCTTTTTTTTAAAAGAAACTAATAATTCATATTCTTTATTTGATATTCCTCCAACAAACGAATTCATATCTGATTTTGGCGCTAAAATTGGATTCGGTGTTTTTAGTTTATTATTAGCTTTTTGTGGACTTGTTTTATCTTGGAAAAATAAAAAAAAATACTATCTGATATATTTCATAATTTTTTCCACTGGGCTAGTTTCAATAAGATTGGATTTCTTAAAATTATTTGTAGATATGATTTTAATAGCATTTGGTTCTATTGCACTTTACAAAATTAAATCATTAAACTGGGAAAATAAGAAATTAAAAGAATATACTATCTTACTTCTTATATGTGGTCTGATTTTTTCCTCTGCTTCTCAAATAAAAAAAATTTCTACTGATCCACCCCTAGCAAATGAACAGACTGCTCTTCATTGGTTAAATAAAAATTCTGATGAAAATTCAGTTATTATCTCACATTATAAATATGGTCACATGATTCAGTCAATTGCAAAAAGAACAGTCATAATAGATAAATTATATCATGATACAACAAAAGAAAATATCAGATTATATAATTCTACAGATTTATTTAATTCTAGAAATTTCAAAAAAATAAACAAACTAATTAACATATACAACATCACTCATTTTTATATTACAAAAGAAATGAAAAAAGGATTAGTTTGGAAAAAAGAAGATGAAGGAATATTACTAATTTTATCTAATGGTGAAAGATTCAAAAAAATATATGATTTTGAAGAAATTGAAATATATAAAGTTAAAAAAATAGAAAAATATTAAACAAACCTCATATAATTTTTAATTATGAAAAAAAAAATCTTAATTTTATTACTATTTTTTCTTTCTATATCAATAGTTTTTGCTCAAGAACCAAAAAAGACTAGAGAAACATTTGGAGAAGTGACTTGTAAAGACGATGGATCTATAACATTTACAAGAGAACCAAGATATAAAAAATTCAATGTTGAAAGAATTTCAGATAATAAAATATTTACAGACATTCCAGGTAATTGGGTTAAAAAATATGTTTTTGAATCTGATAAATTATTATTCACTCAACCAGGAAATTATATCATTAAAGATAATGAATTTGGTGATAATTCTTTTACTTGTCCAGGCGTACATTTTCATTGTAGTCTTATAAATTATAGCATAAATTCGTGTAGATCTGATGAAAATAAAACTATTATTGAATTTCAAACAATAGGTACAACTGCTGATCAAATAAGATTAAAATTCTGGAAAATTGATGGTAGTTTATCTACTTTTGAAAATAATTTTAAATCAAAAGATATTGAAAATACTTCTATTATTTTACTTAATAACAAAACAAATGATTATCTTATTGAAATTATTAAAGGTCCAGTAATAAAAAATATAGATATATCTCATTCCTCGTGTGCAGGTGAATACTATCCAAATGCTAATTTTGAATGTAATTATCAAAAACCCGATGATTTTATTATTAAAGAATCAACAAAAGAATGTGAAAAAAAAGAAACTATTGATGAATTTATATATTGTATTTTTTCTTCAGATATAAAATATAAATATGTTGATATATCAGATTCCATCTGCAATTATAATTCAATAGAACCAAAAAAATGCATAGAAATTAATAATAAACTTCAATCTTGTCTTTTTTTAGAAGATCAAAATAAAATTGATTGTGCAAAAAGTGCTTTAAGTATCAATAATATAATAGTTGATGGATTACAATGCAATGAATTGATAAATATTGATAAAGTGAAATGTTTTGAGGATTTAAGAAAGAGAGTTTATGAATTAATAGTATTTAGATTCGCAATTTTAGAATCCAAATCCATAAATATGTTCAATCAAAATTTGATTTCAAATGAATATGTAAAAGAATTTATTATAAAAACTGAAAATACTAAATTAACATTTTATTCTGCAAAAAATAAACAAGAAAGAAAAGATTTGATAAAACAAGTAAGATTAAATTGGATTAATATGTTAAAAGGACTTGGAAGATGAAAAAAAAATATTTAAAAATTATTTTAATAGTATTAATATTATTAATTATAACAAGTTGTAATAAAAAAGATTCTACAAAAATAAACGATGAAAACTCAACTATAGATAATTCTTCCGCTATAAATAATGATTTTGATGAACCAAAACTTAATGAGAAGGATATTTTAAACTTATATGATGATGGTTTAGATGACGCCTTGATGGAGTTAGATCTTATTAGCTAAATTTTTCTTAGATGATAATAATAAAATTATTCCACACATTAAAATAAAAGAACCTACTAATCCTATTGTTCCTGGAAAAAAATTATTTAGCAAATAACCCCCAATTAATGGTCCAATAATCTGAGAAAAACTCATTATTGAACCTGTTATCCCCATAAGAAGACCTTGCTCTTTAACTGAACCTTCTCTAGATATGCTTCCAAGTAATGCAGGTCTTGATATTCCAGAACCAAACGCAAAAAAAGTTATAGATATTACAAAAAGCCAAGTAGTATCTATGAAACCCATTGAAAATGTTCCTAAAAAAGCTGAAATCAAACCAAATAATTGTAATTTATTTTCACCTAGTTTATCAATCATTTTTGATAATAAAACTGTTCTAATAAATATACTGATGAATCCAATATATGTCAAAGTAAACCCAACTTCCGTTGTTCCAAAAGATAATTGTCTCTCAGCAAATAATGCCCAATTACTAACAAAAATTGAATGATTTAACACATAACTAAAAAAAATCAAAAATTTTTTGAATAATTTTTTTTTTGAAAAATATTTTCCATAGTGATCAAATTCAAAAATTTTCATATTTAACTTTAAATTTTCCCTCTTCGTTATTGTCTCAGGTAAAAAGAAATATGTCAATACAATTGTTAAAAATGAAAACCCTGCTGCTAAAAATGCAGGAAGACTATAATTAAAAGATGCAAGATACCCACCAATTCCAGGACCTATAAGAAATCCAAACCCAAATGCTGCTCCACTAAGTCCTAATGCTTTTGTCCTATCTTTTTTTGAAGATATATCACTAATATATGCCTGGGCAATCGTAAAATTACTTCCTAAAAGTCCATCAATTATCCTTGATAAAAAAATCATCCATAAAGTATTTGAAAACCCTAGAACAATATATCCTATAAATGTAGAAAATTGTGAAAATATTAATAATGGTTTTCTTCCAAAACTATCACTCAATTTTCCCATTATAGGTGCTGAAATAAATTGAAATAATGAAAAAGAGGCAAAAATTAATCCTATAGTAAATGGTGTTGCTCCAAATTTTTGTGCATAAAATGGTAAAAATGGTAAAATCAATGAGAAACCTAATACTTCTGTCACCATTATGATAAAAATAATGATATATTCTTTTTTCAGTTTCATCCAATTTTATATTCATAGTTTCTTTATAATTTTTTAGTTCTTTTATTTTCAAAAAATATTTATAAGAAAAAATAAATTAAATTTTTATAAGTGACCATATAAGTAAAGATCCATTAAAAGCACTAATAACAGAACATGATCCTGCAGATCCATTTGTTATGCTTGATTTAGTTCTTGGTGATGTAGAAGGACCAGATATCCATAAAAAAGAAGAATTTGATCCTCATGCAAGATATTGTCCAAATTGCAAAAATAAACTTAAAAAAAAAGATTTTTGTGATGTCTGTAATCAAAAAATAGATTTCCTTAAAGAAACTTCTGAAAAAATTGATAAAAAAATAAAAGAAGAAAAAGGAAAACTAAAAAGAATTTATAGGTAATATCAGTTCACATTCTAATTAATTTTTTATAGTCTTTGTTCTTTTAATAAGTATATGATAGAAATTTGTACAGTTGGTGGATATTCTGAAGTTGGACAAAATATGACCGCAATTCGTTATAAAGATGAAGTAGTCATTCTTGACATGGGTCTTGAACTTGATAGTTATATTAGGTATAAAGGTGAAGAAGAAGTTGAAAAATTATCAAAAAAAGAATTGATTAATATTGGTGCAATCCCTGATGATAACTCAATAAAAGATTGGAAAAATAATGTTGTTGCTATTATTCCTTCACATGGTCATCTTGATCATATTGGAGCAATTCCATTCATGGCAAAAATATATGATTGTCCTATAATCTGTTCACCATATACAGCTGAAATAATAAAAAGAATTCTTGAAGATAAAAGAATTAAATTACCAAACCAGATAAATTCTCTAGATGTTAATGGAACAACAAAAATCTCTGATAATATCACAATTGAATTTGTTAGTATGACCCATAGCATTCCAGATACAGTAATGGTGGTAATACATACTCCTGAGGAAGTAGTCATATATGGAAATGATTTCAAACTTGATGATACTCCAACATTAGGACAGCCTCCAAATTATAAAAGATTAAAAGAAATAGGAGATAATAATCCAAAACTATTGATTCTTGATTCATTATATTCATGGAAAGAAGGGAAAACTCCTTCAGAAAAAAAAGCAAGAGATATGCTTGAAGAAGCTCTTGTTAGTAAAATCAATGAAGATAAAGGAATAATAATCACAACATTTTCATCTCATATTGCAAGACTTAGATCAATTGTAGAATTTGGGAAAGCAATGGGAAGAAAAGTTGTCTTTTTAGGACGAAGTATGGCTAAGTATTGTTATGCAGCAGAAGATATAGGCATAGTAAATTTTACTGATGATGTAAAAATATGTAGATACAAAAGACAAGTCCAAAAAGAACTCAATAAGATAGATAAAGAAGGACGTGAAAATTATATTATTGTAGCTACAGGACATCAAGGAGAACCAGAAGCAATTCTCTCCAGAATTACTAATGGTGAATTTGGATATGAAATATTTCCTGAAGACAACATCATTTTTTCATGTAGTGTTATTCCAAGTTCTCAAAGTATTAAAAATAGAAAAGAATTAGAAGAAAAATTACAAAAAAAAGGAATAAACGTCCTAAAAGGTCTACATGCTTCAGGTCATGGGTGCAGAGAAGATCATAAAAAAGTCATAGAATTATTAAGACCACAACATATAATACCAGCACATGGTGATAAAGAAAAAACAACCGGGTTATTAGATTTGGCAGTTAAGATTGGCTATGAAAAAGAAAAAATACATATAATGGAAAACGGTATGAAATTAAATATTGAATAAAAATGCATAAGGAATTAAAATATCTTTTATTGACAAATTCATTTTTTTTATTTGCTAATAATTTATTTGCACCTCTATTTGCATTATTCATACAAAAAATAGATTCTGCAGTCTTTCATGTTGGAGGAATATGGAGCACATATATTTTTGGAGTAGGAATTCTAACATTTATTTTGTCAAGATATGAAAACCACATAGAATATGCAGATTATTTTTTAATAGCAGGATTTTTTTTTAGAATGATTGGATGGATTGCATATTATTTTTCAACTCAGCTCTGGCATTTATATCTTATTCAAATTATTATGGCAATAGGCGAAGCATTAGGTTCACCTTCTTATAACGTTATTTACTCAAGATTTTTGACTAAAGGAAAATATGGTTCAGATTGGGGTTTAAATACTTCTATAACATCATTTGTTATTGGTTTTGCATCTTTATTTGGTGGACTTATTGTTCAATATTTTGGATTTGATATTTTATTCATTATAATGATAGTTTCCTCTATAATTAGTATAATTATTGGATTTTATTATTGTAAAATTCTAGATAAATAGAAAACTCAGGCATAATTTTAAATATAAACAATTATTATCTTAAGATATATATTTTGAGGGGGATTAACATGAAACTTACACTAGCAGATTCAAAATTACTAAAAGACAGCGTATCAATCATCTCAGATCTTGTTACTGAGGCAAGATTCCATATCACAAAAGATTCTATAAATCTTGTTGCAATGGATCCTGCAAATGTTGCAATGGTCATATTCAAACTTCTTTCCAGTTCATTTATCGAATATAGTGTAGAAAAAGAGGTAAAGATAGCACTTAATTTAAATAATCTAAAACAAGTATTAAAAAGAGCAGGTGCAAATGATATTTTATCCATGGATTTACATGAAAATAAATTCAAAATAACATTAAAATCAAACAGAACAAGAACTTTTTATTTACCAATTATAGAACTTGAAGATAAAGAACAAAAAATTCCAGATTTAAATTTTGCAGTGACTATAACTACTTCAACAAGTGTCTTAAATGAAGCTATAGAAGATGTCAGTATTGTTGGAGAATCAGTATCATTCATGGGAGAAAAAGAAAAATTCACAGTATCTTCTCAAGGTGATCTTTCTGAAGCAAAAATAGAAGTTCCTGCTGATGATGTCACACTAATAAAAGCAGAAGGAGAAGCTGTAGCAAAATCAAAATATTCTATCGAATATCTTAAAAAAATGATTCAGGGAAGCAAACTTTCTGAAAAAGTTGAAATTTCTTTTGGAAATGATTATCCAGTCAAATTGGAATATAAAGAATTAAACAAACTTATGTTAAGTTTTGTTTTAGCTCCACGTGTAGATAATTATTAAAATATATGGCTTCAAAATACGATACTGAATTAGAAAGTTTTTTTGATTTAAATTTTTTTTATCCAATTTCTGAATTCTTAATGCCTATATTCAAATTTTTATCATTTACACCAAATATGATTACAACATTATCACTCATTACTATTTCATTTGCTGTATATTTTTTATTTGTCGATAGTAGAATTTCTGCTTTATTTTTAATTATATCATATACATTTGATTGTTTAGATGGTATGTTTGCAAGAAAATACAATATGTGCTCCGCATTTGGAATGGCTTATGATTATACCAAAGATGGAATCATGAACACAATATTTTTTTTAACATTTATTTATATTTATACTACATATTTTAATCTTAATTTTTGGATTGCTTTATTTTTTTCAATAATAACTGCATATCTAACCTTAACTTGGTTAGGTATAAATGAAGCTGTGATTCATTATAAAAAACATCAAAATACTAATTACTTCATGTATAGAAAAAATCAATTTAAAAAAAAAA
>JABHHN010000023.1 GCA_018671515.1 archaeon
GTTAGTGCTGTTTTTAATGCAGGCATATCGCTATATCTTTTATCATTTTGACCAAGTAAAATTTTTGCTTCATTTAATCTTAAATGTCCATAACCAGTTATAGTTCCATCGCTACAATTTTGAAGAATATCGTGTTTATCTCCTAACATTTCAACAATACTTGATAGTTTGTACTCTCGTTGTATATTGGTTGCTACTCTTCCTTTCGTTTCAGCTCTAAAAAGATTTTTATATAATTCAGAACTTTTAATTTTTTCAGGGTCAATTCTACCACTTTCTATGCTTTAGTATAATGATCCTGAAATTGGTTTATCTTCAGCAACAGCATTTCTTGCAGTTTCATATTGTGATATAAGATTTTCAACACTTGTAGCACCAACAAAATAGAATAATGCTTCATCAAAATTTACTTCTTCATCATTTGATATTTTTTCAAGCAAGTCGGTATGACTGACATACATATCTATTGTTTTTTTGCTCATATATTTCACCTTTTTTTATATTAATAATGGTGTGGAACTATATAAATTTTTCTATTTTTACTACTATTTAATAGTTATCATAATTTAATACCTAAACTTAATATATTAATTGATTTTTTTCTTTTACATGCCATTTGCAAATGATAAGAGAAATGCACTATTAAAATTACATGTGTTGGATAAATCTAAAAAAGGATCACTTGATGAGGAGATAGCAGAACTTGTGAATTTAATAAATTCATTAGATAATTATTATACAACTTCTTCATGTGCTGGAAGAATTATGTTGATAAAAGAAGGTAAATCTAATAGTAAATTTGATACGACTTGGATATTTGCGTCACACAAGTATATTGGAATAGATGATTTCAAAGAAAATCTTGCTAATCTGCCAGAAGAAAATGTTTGGTTTAGGATGGAACCTCCGATTCTTCATATTTGTGCAAAAGACCTTGCAGATGCTAAAAATATGCTTCAATTAGCTAATTCAGCAGGATTTAGACGTGCAGGAGCAATCACGTTAGGTAGGAGAATTATATTAGAAATTGTAGCACCAGGCACCTTAGATTTACTATTATCAACTAATAAAGAACTATTGTTATCTGAAGATTACATTAAAACAATCATTGTGGAAGCAAATAAGAAGTTAAAAGTCTCTAGAGGACGATTGGATAGATTGTTTGTTGAATTGAAGAAAATGGAATAAAAAAATAAATTATTATTTTAAAAATGTACTTATTTGACTTGATAATTTTTGATAATTTTTTTCCATATGAACATATGATTTAATTCCTTCACCTGTTAAAAATCTTTGATAATGTACTCTTTCTATTGGATTATTTAATTTTACTAAAAAACTATCTTCTTTACTAATGAATGTTGCAGATATATTTCTATTTTTCATTACATCTTGTGTTTCCTTTAAAGCTTTAAAATGAGTATCCGTTGCTTTACCTTCTTCTGTTTTTACATATAAAACTGTGGGGGAATATTCTTGACCCAATTTAGAAGGTTTTATTACTCCACCAATTAATTTTTCATATTGTGTATTTGGCATAACAAAATAATTTAAGGGAACATCTTTATTTTTGAAAACTAATTGTGATTCTGCATTTAATCTACTAGTCTGGTCTCCAAATTTATAGATGTAAAATCCATCTTTCTCAACCCTTTCATCATCTAATTCTATTACTATTTTTGATGTGTCAAGATTAGTGGGAATTACTAAGACATTGCACATTTCTTCTAAATTTAATTCATTTGACATTTTTTATTCACCTCATTTTTGAAAATTTTGATATCTTATTTCAAGGGTTAATTGGAATACCTATTGGTATTGTCTCTGGTTGTGTGATACATGCTCCACGTACCCATGGAGCGACTTCATTTAGTGGTTTTCCTTCATATGATGTCTGGGAATATTTACCGTCGAGTCCTTCAGGTATGACTCCTAATTTATTTTGATCAAATTGTTCATTTGGTGTCCACAACCTGTTTATACCCCAAGTATATTGGATACCCATTCCTACTATTGTGCCATTATCACATTTTGCTGGGCCATCAGACCCATTGAAATTATTTTCATCATTTGTAATTAAGTGAACGAGTCCTTCTTGTGTTTCATTACGGATATAAAAATCTTTATTTTCGAATAAATTCATCCAGACTGGCCAGTCACCACTCATATATTCTATACTATCATATTCTACATGTTCCACTGTTTCTCCTGCTAAGTTCTTTATTGTTTTGTAGTCACCCCATACATTTGCTGGCTTTAATTCATAATTACATTTTCCTAAAGCAGAGGTAGCTATAGCAAGACCTTCATTGGTTAACACTTTTCCATCTATTGAATAAGCATTTACTATATTATCTACAATTTCATTTCCAGTCAAAGGATCATAAAAATGAGCATTTGGATTTGTCATATTTGGGATTTCTACCCATGGGTTGACATTAGGATCTTGTGTTTTTACAAGATTGCCACTTTGGTCATAAAGTCCAGTAGATTCTTCTAATCTATGTTTACAAAAATAACTGCTATTCATATAAATTAGATTATGTGATTTTCCATCTGCTCCTTGTTCAACAATAGGTGTTGGATCTTGGGTTGGGGTGGGTTGTTGAACTGATCCGCAAGCACTATTAAGGTATAATGCAGTTCCTATTGCTGCTAATTTAAGAGTGGTTTTTCCAGCATTAATTATTTTTTCTAGAGTTTTTTTCATCGTCATTTTTCATTTCACCTCTTTTATTTGTACTTATTATGTAGTAGTTACAAGTAAATATTATATATAATTAATGTATATTATATATATAATACTCTATATAAAATATATAAATTAGAAAAATATATAAGTAAGTTAATCTCTTTTATTTTTATGAGA
>JABHHN010000024.1 GCA_018671515.1 archaeon
AATTACTTTAAATATCCTGAAAAATTTGTAAAAAATGAAATGCCTTGCAATTTTGATACTGCTGTGCAAGTTAGTGCTGTAGGAGATATTCATATGTGTTATCAATATGAAATGCTTGGAAATGTTAAAAATACTAGTTTTATTGATGCATGGGATTCAATGTATTCAAAAAATATTAGGAATAAAATAAAAATATGTAAAACAAACTGTCATGAGTTGATAAATTGTTATTATAAAGAGGAATATCCTTTCAAGTTAATAGGAAATTAGAGAAAAAATGAAAAAATTAGAAATTATAAATCAATCAAAAAATAATAAAATCTCTCAAATAAATAGTCCTATTAAAAATTTCTTTAAAAAATTAGGAATTGATAGTTTAGTCAAAAAAGAAATAAAAATACAAGGAGATATTTTTTATTTTTTTGGAGATATAAGTGATCTTGATAATAGAGTATCTGGAAAAGAAAAAGTTAATTTTGATAGTAAAATAAAGAATTTAAAAGAAAAAATTGGAAAGCTTCAAAATTTAAGAATTGTAATTGGAATATCAAGATATAATTTCTTTAAGGTTCATAAAATTTGTCAATTCATATTGAATATATTTGGTGAAAATATTGAGTTTGATTGGGTAAAGTTAAAGGTTTTTCCAATGACTTGCTTGACTGAAAATTTTGATAATTATATTAAAGAGATAAAAGCGCATTTACCAAGTTATATTAAATTTGAAATTTATGATGATGATTTTATAAATATTTTAAAAAGATTTGAAGAACTTGCATTGCAGGAAAAAGATAGTGAACCAGAACTTGCAAGACTTTTAGGAGTCATTTGTGAAAATGCATTTGTTGGTCCAAGAGTTATGGTAATTGATCCACATCATAGATGCAATACAAATTGTACACATTGTTGGGTTCATACTCCTGGTGTTAGTCATGGGTCTGAATTTTTGAATACTAGTTTTCCAATGAATAGATTTAAGAGAATGATTGATGATGCTTCAGAACTTAAAGTTGAAACAATTATTTTACAAGGAGATGGAGAACCATTATTACATCCAAATAGTCTTGATATGTTAAGATACGCAGTTAAGAGAGGAATTGATGTTAGGTTTTTTACAAATGGAATATTATTAAATGAAAAAGTTGCAAGAGCAGTTGTTGAAATAGGTGTTAAAGAAATATATTGTAGTTTTCCAGCAGGAACCAAAGAGACTTATAAAAAAATAAATCCTATACAAAAACCTGAGACTTACGATAAAGTTGTCAAAAATTTAAAGAGGCTTATGGAAATAAAAAAAGAAGCAGATGCTCAGGATCCAAGAGTTATTGTCACTCATGTTATACATACACAAAATCATCAAGAACTGGTAAAAATGGCAGAGGATGATGTTTATGAAAAAGTAGATGCTGCAAGATTTTATTTGATAAGATTAGATATCATGAATAAATTTTTGAAAATTAAACCAGATGAGATAGTAAAAATTAGAAATCAAATACCACAAGTTGAAGAGACTCTTAAACAAGGTGGAGTAGAGTTTGTTGATAATATCAAGTTTCAATTGGAAAATTATAATTCAAATGATGGTTCTTGGTCAAAAGATATTTTTTTGAAAAAAGGATGTACAATAGGATATTATTTTAATTTAGTGCCTGCCAAAGGAGATGTTAGTTTTTGCTGTCATTTAAGAACAGTAGGAGATTTGACAAAGCAGTCTTATAAAGAAATCTGGACATCAAATAAATATACTAAATGGAGACATGATGCTAAGTTTATGAAAGATAATAAGGATAGTATGTTTCTAAATAATCAGCTACTTTATGATGATCATTGTACTCATTGTGATAATCATCAGACAATTTTGGAAAGTTATGAAAAAATGGAAAAATATGGAGTCTATAAGTATTATATTTGAAAAATGGTATTAAATCTTTTACATGTTGGACAATCCAGATTTAAAGATAAAGTTAGTCAGGCAAAGATTGCAGCAGGCATTTTAGATAGGAAAATATATAATGGACCATGGGAAGTTCAAATTGATTTAACAAATGCATGTAATAATGATTGTGTAGGGTGTTGGTGTCATTCACCATTACTTGAAGAATTGGCAATGAGCAAAGAAACAAAAAAGAAAAAAATTTTACATGATGTGGTACTTAGATTAATTGATGATTTACATGCAATGGGAACAAGATATATTTATTTTACGGGTGGTGGAGATCCATTCATGCATCCAAAGGCCATTGAAATTATTGAATATGTAAAAAGCAAAGGGATGATTTGTGATATGAGTACTAATTTTTCACTGGTAACAAAAAATATTGCTCAAAGGTTGGTTAAAAGTGGTATGAATCATATGAATCTTTCTTTATGGGCTGGTAGTCCTGAGAGTTATGATGCTACACACCCTAATAAGAAACCAAAGGATTTTATTCACTTTGTGGATATGGTAAAATATATTTCAGATTTTAAAAAAAAGAAAAGAAAAAAAACTCCAATAATTCATTTATATCAGGTAATTTCTAAAAGAAATTATTGGGATTTTGATAATATGATTGAAGTGGCATTTTATACAGGTGCAGATGGTATAGATTTTACTCCAACTGATGTTGTTCCTGGAAAAACAGATTCGTTGATGTTGTCACGTGAACAGGCAAATTGGTTATCTGATAAAGTAAAAAAGAGTGATGAACTCATTTTAAGATTAGAAAAAAAGTATAATAGAAAAATAGATTTCAGAGGAAAAGATCATTTTATTAGAAGATTAGAAAACATAGGTGTTGAACATGGTGAATATGATAGCAATATTATAGGGAGCATGCCTTGTTATGCTGGATGGTCTTTTTTAAGAATATTAGCTGATGGGAATGTTAATTCCTGTCTTAAATCTGTAAGAATTCCAATAGGAAATATCTATAAAAACAGTATAAAAGAAATATGGGAAAATAAAAAGCAACAAGAATTTAGAAAACATACAATTGATTATGATAATAAAAATCCTTATTTTGAAAATATAGGAAATGAACACCAGACTGGAAATGGATGTTATTTATGTTGTGATAATTTAGGTATGAATCAAGCAATTCATGGAGAAATGAAAAGACTTAATGGACACAAAAAAAGATTAGTTAAATTGGCGAAATATTTTTGAAAATGAAAAAAGAATTAACATTAGAATCAACTGATAAAAAATTAGATATAGATGATGAAAGTTATTATAAATCTGAATTTCAAAAATTAACAAGTGAATATAAGACTTTAAAATTAAATTATATAAAACTAAAATCTAGATCTAATAAATTTAAAGGATCAATTGTTTATCCTTTTTATAAAATTACTAGTTCAATAGGAAAAACAAAATTTGGAAAAATTTTACAGAGATTAATTAAATAATAAAAATGTTAAAAAATTGCTCAATTAAAATAGAAAGTGGTTGTTTCTTTAAATGTGAAATGTGTTATTTTTGGAAGAGAAAAAAAGGTTCTAATATTTATGTTAAGGATTTTGACAAAATATTTAGAAGCCTTGCGAAAATTAATCCTAATATGCAAGTATCATTATATGGTGGAGAACCTTTAATGAGACAAGATATATTTGAAATAATACAACTTGCTACAAATCAAGGATTAAAATCAAATATTTGTACTAATGGTTTTTTGCTAAATAAAAAAGTTGTAAAAAAACTTTCAGAAGCTGGACTATACGATATGTATATTTCATTGGACGGATATAAAAAAGAAACTCATGATAAAATAAGAGGACAAATTGGGTCTTATGATAAAATTATAAATGCATTTGAAATAATTAATGGTATTAAAAATTCATTTTATGTTAGTCCTACTTTTGTAATTTTAAAACAGAATATTAAAGAATTAATTGATTTTGTAGTCTGGGCTGAAAAATATAGATTTACAAAAGAAATTAGTTTACAAGTATTAGAACAGCCTTTAAATACTCCATTAATAGAATATTGGTATAGAGATAAAAGATATAGTCATCTTTGGCCTGATGATATTATTTTAATTAAAACCATATTTCAAAAATTAATTAATTTGAAGAAAAAGGGAAAATTATCAAAACTGAAACAGACAACCAATCAATTAAAAGGATATGAAAAATATTATTTATTTCCTGAAGTATTTGTTAAAAAACAAAATGAATGTAATGTCCAAAATGAATATTTGAATATCTATGATGATGGTGACGTTAAAATGTGTAATAAAATGGAGCCTTTGGGAAATGTTTTAAATGATGATCTTTATGAACTTTGGTATTCATTTGAAGCAAATAAAATTAGAAATAAGATGAAATTATGTAAAACAAATTGTATGCAAGTTCTTACTACAGCATATAAAGAATAAAAATGAGTAAAATAAGAATAATAAAAAAATTCAAAATAGAAGTTACTCTAGATATTTTTTTTGATATAAATAAAAAGTTAATAGATATACCTAAAATAAAAAATAATATTATTAAGGTAGTGAAAAACTTTGAAATTTTACCTCTTCAAAATATAAAAAAAAGATTTATTTTATATTCTATTTATCTTAAGGATATTCTAAATGAAAATATTCAATTAAAATTTTCAAAAAATATAATGGAAGTATTGAAAATAATTGAAAACAAATATATTGAAAATCCTATAAAACAAAATGAAAGATTTTTATTAAGAATTCTAGGTGTATTATGTCATACACAATTTATTGGTCCTGAGTGGTTTCATCTTGATGTTTCAAATCCATGCAATATTGATTGTAATTATTGTTGGTTTTATTCAAAATATTTGAAGAATCCACCTTCATATGAATTTAAAAAAAGTATGATAAACTATAGAGATTTTAAAAATTTGGTGAATGATCTTGCAAGATTGAGTACGGACACAATTCTTTTTACAGGAGCAGGTGAACCATTTTTACATCCAAAAATAAATGATATGATTAAATTTGTCAAAGAAAAAAAAATAAAGTTACAGATTTTTACAAATGGGACAATTATTAATGAAGAATCTGCAAAAACAATAATTGAGACAGAAACAGATGAATTGTTCATTAGTGTATCAGCATCTAATCCAATAACATATGTTAAGGTTCATCCAAATCAAAAAGAAAAATTATTTTTTGACTCTGAGAAGAACATTAAGAGATTAATTAAATTAAAAAAAGAGAAAAGGAAAAAAAATCCAAATATAGTTCTTCTTTTTGTCATATGTAGAGATAATTATAATGATGTTATTGAAATGGCAGATTGGGCATTTAAATTGGGAGTTGATTCAATAAGATATCAATTGGCTCATAATGGGGATGCATCTGAAGTTGAATTGTTAGATAAACAAAAAGAATTTGTTAGAGAAAAGATATTAAAAGTCAAAAAAAAATTCAAAGGGACTAGTCTTCATATAAATCCAAATATATTTTTTCAATCGGAAAACACTGATAAAAATAATGAATGGTATGAGAGTCATTATGAAAAAAAAGGATGTTATGTTGGATGGTTTTTTTCAAGATTGTGGGCAGATAATAAAATTTCATTTTGTTGCATAAAAAAAGAAGTTGAACATTTTAA
>JABHHN010000025.1 GCA_018671515.1 archaeon
CATGAATATAAAAATAAATAAAAAAATTGGATTAGGAATAACAATCATTTTAGTAGTAATAGGAATAATAATTACCATAATAATAACAAATGAAAATAAAAAATTAACTCCAGGAAATGAATATTTTTCTGAAAAATCTAGTGACTGGATTGAAGATGATGTCTATAGTGATGATATAAAAGATATTTCAATTAATACTAGAAAAGCAACTAGAAACCAAGGACATTTTCAAGATGATAAATTAGAATTATTCTATTCCGGAAAAAGACTAACTTTTTTCTATCATGGTTTCTATAAAGGAAATTCATTTAATAATGTATATCTGTCACTTGAACAAAGAGAATCATTGAATACTTTGACTGATGAAATGGCTGAAAAATTTGTACAAAAAAATGCTATTATGAAAATTTCACCAAATATGAATCCAGATGATGGTATAATTGATTCATATATTTTAGGCAAAGTTGAAGATAGTCAATACGTATTCTATATTTTTGTTGATGAAGATTGGAAAAATAATTTAGAATACACAAATATTTTATGGACTGATGATTTTAATAGTAATGAAATAAATGTAATTCCATTTGATTTTTCAGATTCAACACAAGGAATATATGTAAATAAAATTGAAGGACCATCATGGTTTGAAAAAAACACTAATGGTGGAATTTATTTAGGTGAAATAAGCATTGACACATTAAAAATTACTGATGCAAAAAAACTAAATAATACATTCATATATATCAGATAAAAAATGAGAAACAAAAAAAATTCACAGATAGCAATGAACAATTTAGTAAAATTAGCACTTATGCTAACAGTCATAATAGTTATATTTGCCATCATTTATGTTGTTGTAAGACCATCTCTTGGTGAAATCAAAGACAAAGATGATGAAAAAGAACCTGATACAAAAAATATTTTTGATGATATATCAAATCTATTTGGTGGATGCAATGAAGGGAAAAAAAGATGTGCTGGTGATTACATACAAAAGTGTATAGATGATAAATGGGTAACTGAAGATAAATGTCCAAAATCATGTGATAAAGAGAGGGTTCAGTGTGAATAAAAAAGCACAAAATATGTCTTGGGAGACTATTATAAAATCAATTCTAATTTTAATAGTCCTTGCTGCAGCATTAAATTTTTGTAGAATCGCATATAGAGCATATGATATAAGTAAAGAAGGGATAGGAAATGAACAAAGAAGAACTCTTTCAATGATACACCAAACAATAAAGCATCTTGATCCTGATTTTTCTCCTTCAAAAAAAATTCTGATAAAAACTAATGATTTTACAATAAAAGGATTCAATGATGGAGAATTCTGTACAAAACCATGTGTATGTCTTTGCACTGATGATTATTGTGATAATTTACGAGTAAATCCATATGATTTCTGTAAAGAATTACCTGTTGGTTATAAATTTAAAAATGATTTTTTTATTGATAAAACACCAGACTATAGAAGAATGGAAATAAAATTAGAAAAAGAAAGTACTGATTACTTAATATCTATAGGTACTCAAGAAGATGCTTAAAATAAATTCTAAAAAAGGACAAGAAGACCTCACAAGACAGTTACTTGTTGATTTAATAATAATTTTAGTTCTTGTTATTGTTCTTATCAATGCCATAGGTAAATATATTGATAGTTCGAGATTTGAAGCAAAATTCATTGCAAAAGATATGGCATTCATGATAGATTCAATATATGCCTCTCCTAGTGATATCACAATAAGATATCCTCAAAAAACTGAAGAGTTCACATATGAATTTTTTGATGATGGAAAAGTATCAGTATTAAAAGATGGTACATATCTTGCAACTGAATATTTTACTCCACAAAAAGGTATAAAATTTATCAATAAAACTCTAAAACCTCAAATAGAATCTAAGGAAAAAAATAATGTTAATATTTTTAATTTTGATGGAAAGAAAATGGGATTTGTCCCTTTAAAATTTGAAAAAAAAGGCAATATAATAGAAATATCACAAGCAATAAATATTTATAATGAATAAATGAAAAACAAAAAAGCAACAGCACCTGTATATGGAATAAGATATATTCTTCTAATTGTAATTTTCTTCATAGTTATTGGTGGAATAAAAAATCTTATGGATCAATATATGACCGTTGACTTAAAAACTCATGGGGTAGAAAACCTAATTGTAATTAAAAGAATGATTTATAGTCCAGAACTTTTAACATTTCAAGATCCAATTACAAAAAGAACATACCCAGGTATAATTGATATAAATAAATTTAATGTTGATCAATTAGAAAAAAAAATATATAATAAAAACAATAGAGTTGCTGCAACAATTGATTTAATAAACCTAGAAACTGATGAATTAAAAACAATCTACATAAATGAAAAAAAAGCAAAAACTTGGGAAGATTATGAACAGATTGGAAATTTTGATACAACAAATATAAAAAGATATGTTCAGATTTATGATAATGGAAAATTAGTTCCTGGATTACTTAAAATCACTGTGATCATTAGTCTTCCAAAAAAAGGTTATTATTGAATATGAAAAGAAAGAAAAAAGGACAAGAACTTGATTTGATATCTGATATAGCAATAACAATCATAATGCTAACTGGTACATTTTTTATCCTTAGAAGTGTTGTTTCTGCAAGTGCTAATAATAATCTTGTCCTATTTGAAGAAGCAGCTATACAATTAGATAATGATGAAGCTTTCATTAGAATATTGCAATCAAAACATGGTGCCGGATCGCTTGGTGACCTGATAATTTTTTCATATATCAATGATGATAAAGATAAATTAAAATATAATCTTGAAGATTTTTTTGACTCAATATATCCTAGAAAATTATGTTATTTATTTAAAATTGAAGATATGGAAATTAAAAGAAAATGTGATGAAAAAGAAGATTTTCCAATAATTGATAGTAAATTAGAAATACCTATTTTTGATGGAATAAGTCAAAAAAATATTAAAATTGAAATACTAAGTGAAGGTTACAGTAAATGAGAAAAAACAAAAAATCTACAGTATACACTATGTTTATATTTTCACTTCTAATTGTTGTAGTAATTGTTCCATATGCATTTATCAGAGCAACTAAAGTAAAAAATAAATTTGATAATTTCATTGGTGAATCACAAATTCATATCTTAAAAACTTATGAAAAAGGAGAAAAGACTCTTTTCTATGTAGATGAATCTGCAAAATTTTCTTTTAATAATCTAATAATTAAAAATATTAGAGAAAATATAATTAATTCTAATTGTCGAAAAATAGGTGATTTTTATATTTTATATGACGAATTTAGCCAAGAAGAATGCAAACTTCATTTTAATATTGAAGAAGAAAATATTATGGCTGAGTTTCATCCAAGTTTTAAAGAAAAATTAAATAATTTTGGAGAAAAAATTCCTGAGATAAATTATGAATATTCATTAAATGATAAAATGGAATTAATTGGATTAACTAATGATAAAATCCACATAGAAATTAATCCAGATTATATCATAAGAATAAAAAATAATAAAAAACTAACAATTAATGAAATACAAAAAGATATTGCAAATAGTTTTGAATCTGCAGATAAAGATACACCTGAATTAATTGGATATTATCAGATAAATCCATCATTTAGAATAAATTTAAATTTTGATCCAAACCAAATGATTCAATCATTAAATAAATTATATAATGAAATAAATTCAAAAGGAGTAAATGACATTGAAGAGGTATTAAGATCAAATCAAGATTATAAAAAAATGAATTTATGTAATAATGATATTGATTCAAAAAATTTAATAAAAATATGTGTTGATACAGGATTATATGAAGAATCAAAATCAAGTCTTCTTAATAAACAAAATTTAAAAAAATTCACACTTAAATTTGCAATGATATTTAATTAAACCAAAATGATAAGTTTTCTGTCCTTTTCGTGCGTAAACAATATAAATATCAAAATTTTTTAGAAGATTTGGGGGTAATTATTATGATTAAAATTCTAGTAGAAACTATTATTGAAAAAATTTCTGCAAATACTTATCTATCAC
>JABHHN010000026.1 GCA_018671515.1 archaeon
TATCAAATCTAGACATCATAAAACTCAAAAAGTAGAATTTCTGACAAGAGTAATTGCATTTAATATAGATCGATTGATAAGATTGAACAAAAAAGTTATTCTGATAATAATCAGAATAACAAGGGTTTCATATTAGCCGTTAAAATAGTGTTAATATAAATTTATATTTTTGATTTTTTAATTTTAAATTTAATTTTCTTTGATTGATTTAATGCCTGATTTCTAGTTAAAAGTCCATTTTTTGCGCCTATTTTTTGTATGACTGATTGAGCAATTACCATACCTTGTATTAAAGAATATTTAATTCCTTTTTTTCTTATCCAACCAGAAAGAAATCCAGAAGCAAAAGAATCTCCAGCACCTGTTGTTTCTGTTGCGTTTATTTTATTTGGAATAATGTGATAAAAAATTCCTTCATAAATTGTATATACTCCTTTTTTTCCATGTGTTATCACAACAATACTTGGACCCATTGATTGTAAATCCAAAATCATTTCTTTTATTTCTTTTTTATTAGTAATTAAATTAGCTTCTTCTTTATTCAAAATCAATATTTTTGTATATTTCAACACATCATTTAGATATTCTTTTCCTTTCTCTGCTAAATAATTACTTGGATTAAATGCAATATTTATTTTATTTTTTGAAGCATATTTTGAAATTTTTTCAAGTGTCAAATATGATTCATTCATCATACTTGAAAAATAAAACCATTTTGTCTTTAGATTTTTTTTATTTATTGAACTAAATTTAAGATAATTATTTGCACCTTTATGAGCAAGAATTGTTCTATCCCCTTCAATACTATCTAATATTACTGAGTAACCAGATAAATGTTTTCTACTTACTTTTCCAATAAATTTTACTTTATTTTCTTTTAACATCTTTTGGATTATTTTTCCATTGACATCTTTTCCAACTTTACCTAAATATGCTACTTTATGATCTAATTTTGCCAATGATACTGCTACATTAGTTCCTCCACCACCTGTTAAAAAAAAAAGATCATTCATAAGAATTTTTGATCCACATGGAAATGCAATCAATTCTTCCTGATGGTGAACAGTTTTAATTTTTATTAATTCAGAATCAGTTCTTGCAAAAACATCAACTGTTGCAGAACCTACTGTTATTACATCATACATAATTTATTTTATTATTTGTCAATTATTTAAATTTAATGATTCTACAAATTTTCAATTTAGATATTTTTAATAACATTAATCAATTATTGTCAGAATATGAAGAAAAAAATAATATTTTTTCTCACTATCATGTTTCTATACTTTTTTTTAAAAGAAATTTTTATATTTATTTTTCCAGGATTTGCTTTAATTATATTTTTTAGTAAGAAAATTAATGCAAAATATGTCATTTATTCAATTGGATTATCATTATCTTTCTGGATCATTAGTTTTTGGTTTTTAAAATATATTCCACTTCCACTTGATATTTTCATATATTTAATTATTATAATCTCTATAATATTTTTAGGAACAAAAATTGAAACTCTATCCTTTAAAAAAAAAGAAAAATATATCCTCTTAATTTTCATTTTGATAATTCTTTTAAGATTAATACCTTATTTTTTAAACTATTTTCCAGCTGGAGCTGATATGAGTTTTCATACTCTGACGACCAAAATAATTACAGAAAAGAATGGATTTCCATCAGACTATATGCCAATATTACCATTTAAAATAGGTAATTATCCTTTAGGATTTCATATTATCTCTGCATGCATTTCAATATTTTCAAATATAGAAGAATATAGAGCCACGCTTTTACTTGCCAATTTTTCTTATGCATTTCTAGGATTTTGTCTATATGTATTTTTAACAAATTATTTCAAACCTAAGACCTCATTAATCTGCTCAATTATTGCTACATTTGGAACAAACAACCCTCAGTTTTTTATTGGATGGGGCGGAAATTCAGTTGTTCTCTCAATTTGTTTTTTATTTCTTGGAGCATCATTAGTTGAAAATATTTTTAAATTAAATTTTAAAGAATTATTTTTATTGTCTTTATTTTCAGTTTCTTCTTTTTTAGTTCATTTCATCCCACTTTATGGATTTTTTTATGTGTATTTACTCGTTTTTATAAAAAAAATAAAAAAAAATAAAAAAATAAATTCCATAAAAAAAATTCTTTTTGTTATAATCATTTTTGTAATATTTGTATTACCTTATTTTTTAAATTTTAAAATAGATTTCTCTCAAAATGAATTTAACAATCTTAAAATTAGACAAGAAAATAAATATTTTTCCTGGAATGGTAATATTAATAATTTTTACAAAACAATCCCTATATTTATGATTACTTTATTTGGTAAAAGTTTTGTAATACTATCAATGACTTGCTTTCTATTCCTAATTAAAGATAAAAATCTTTTTAATAAAGCTACTATGATGCTTTTTGGATCTATAATTCTAATCATCAATTCAAAATACTTTTTTCTTCCTGTTTCAATACTATTGTATTCTGAAAGAACTGGTATACTTATGTTGATACCGCTAACAATTTCTATTGGATATTTTATTGAAAATATTTTAAATAACAATAAAAATGTTAAAAATAAATACATGAATTTAATACTTATCATCTCAATAGCTTCACTTTTCTTGATTGTGTCAGTAAATAATTATACTCATTATTTGAAAGTTTCAAATGTATTTAGCATGGTAACATCTGATGACTTAAAAGCATTTGAATGGATTAATAAAAATACTAAGACAGAAGATATTTTTTTAAGTAATCCAGGTGATGCAGGTCTTTGGATATCGGCATTAACTCTTAGAAGGTCAACTAGTAATCAAATAATACCAATATATCATGAAGAAGCGGATAAATTACTGTCTAATCTAAAGCCAAATTATGTTTTTATAGGCAAAAAAAAAGTCTATGATACTTTTTTAGACTTAGATTATTATGTTTCAAATAACAATAATTATACTCAAGTTTATTCAAATCACGGAGTAAATATATTTAAAATAAAATGAAAGGTACCGTTATACTTCCATGTTTAAATGAGGGAAATACTGTAAAAAACATAATAAAGGAAATTAAATTAGTTTCAAAACAGTTAAATATTGAATTGTTCATTATTGCAATAAATGATGCTTCAACAGATAATTCTGCAACAAAATTAAAAGATGCTGATAAGATAATTGAAATAAAAAAACGAATCAGTTTGGCAAATGTGATCAAACTAGGATTACAAGAATCTAAAAAAATTAATCCTGATTTCATTATACATATTGACGCAGATGGACAACATAATCCTAAATACATCCCAGATTTAATTAAGCCAATTCTAGATAAAAAAGCAGACTTTGTTATAGGTAGCAGATATTTGAATAATACTAATAACAAAAATTTGAAATATTATGCTAATAAAATATTCACTAGATTTGTAAATTTAATTACAAAATTAAATCTAACAGATAGTCAATCAGGTTTTAGAGCGCTTTCAAAGAAAGTATTCAAAAATATGAACCTAATTTCTAATTATACTTATACTCATGAAGAAATATTATTTGCCAAAAAAAACAAATTGAAAATTTTAGAAATTCCAATCAAAGTAAAACCTAGAAAATTTGGAAAAAGTAAAATTGCAAAAAACATAGTAAAATATGCAATTTATACAATTTATGATATTATCAAAATAAAATGGATATTTTATAAAAAATAGATTTTCTATTATATTGAAATTTTAAGAGGAATTTATTGACTATAAAAAATCTACACAAATTATTTAAGGAAGATTTTTATTCCGAATTGAAATGGCTTATGAATTAATAATTTGTGAAAAACCAAGTGCTGCAAATAAAATAGCAAATGCTCTAGCAGATAAAATTCCTTCAAAAAAATATTCTAAAGAAAAAGTTGCTTATTATGAATTAACTCATAAGGGAAAACTTATTGTTATTGTTTCTGCAGTAGGTCATATATATGGCCTTGCTCAAAAAGAAAAAGGAGGTCGAAGTAAATATCCTGTTTTTGATATTGAATGGATCCCTAGTTCTGAAGTAAATAAAAATTCAGCTTTCACAAAAAAATATCTAAATACAATCAAAAGACTTGCTAAAGGAGCAAAAACTTTCACAGTCGCAACAGATTATGATGTTGAAGGAGAAGTAATTGGATTAAACATTGTCAAATATGCGTGCAAACAAAAAGATGCTTCACGTATGAAATTCTCAACTCTAACTAAACCAGATCTTATAAAATCATATGAAACAAGGCAAAAAACACTTGATTGGGGACAAGCAAAAGCAGGAGAAACTAGGCATTTTATGGATTGGTATTTTGGAATAAATTTATCACGTGCACTCACCGCTTCAATAAAAGCAACAGGTTCATTTAAACTTATGTCAACAGGAAGAGTACAAGGACCTGCACTAAAACTTGTTGTTGATAAAGAAAAAACAATAAATGCATTTATTCCTGAAAAATATTGGGAAATAGAATTTGATGGAAAAGTAAAAAATGGAAATATTATTGCCAAACACAAAGCTGGTAAAATATTTGAAAAAGAAAAGGCAGATAAAATATACAATATTTGTAAAGATGAAAAAGAAGCAAAAGTTATTGAAGTTAAAAAGAAAAAATTCAAATCCTTACCACCAGTTCCTTTTGATTTAACAAGTCTTCAGATTGAAGCTCACAAATGTCTAAAAATATCTCCAAAAAACACATTATCAGCAGCTCAGGAATTATATTCAAGCGGTTATATTTCATATCCAAGAACTTCATCACAACAATTACCAAAAGAAATTGGTTATAAAAAAATAATTACTTCTCTTTTAAAACAAAATAATCATAAAAAATCTGCAGAATTTTTACTTAATAAAAAAGTACTTGTTCCAAATAATGGGAAAAAGGCTGATCCTGCACATCCTGCTATTTATCCAACAGGAAATGTCCCAAATTTCAAAACAACTTATGATACTAAATTATATGATCTTATTGTAAAAAGATTCTTTGCAGTTTTTGGCGATGAAGCAACTAGAGAAACAATGACTGTTACATTAGATTGTAAAAAAGAAAAATTCATTACGAAAGGGACCACAACAGTTGAAAATGGTTGGTTTGATTTATATGGAAAATATGTTATGCTTAAAGAAGAAGAATTACCCGTAATTAACGAAGGAGATATTTGTAAAATAAAAAAACTAAATAAATTAGACAAAGAAACAACTCCTCCAAAAAGATTTACAGATGCTTCAATAATTAAACATCTTGAAAAAGAAAATCTTGGTACAAAAGCTACACGTGCAAGTATCGTTGAAACATTAAAAAATAGAGGATTTATTGATGGTAAACCGCTTAGAGCAACAAAATTAGGAATAAGAATTGAAGAAACTTTAGAAAAATATTCACCAAAAATAGTTGATCCTGAACTTACAAGATATTTTGAATTACAGATGAAAGAAATCAGAACTAAACATACTGGACAAAAAAAAGTTCTAGAAGAATCAAAAAAAACCGTAACAGAAATTACAAATATTTTTGATAAACATCTTAAAAAAGTTGGTACAGAATTAAAAGAAGCAAATAGAGAAACTCAACAAATAAGAGATCATATTGGAAAATGTCCTAAATGTAAAGAAGGAAATCTTCAGATAAGAAAAGGAAAATATGGAAATTTTATAGCATGCGATGGTTATCCAAAGTGTAAAACCACATTTAGCTTACCTGCTGGTAAAATTGAATCAACAGATAAATTATGTGAAAGTTGCAATCTTCCTATGATTAAAATTATTAATGCTAGACCAAGGACAATTTGTTTTAATAAAGAGTGTAAATCTAAAAATATTAATGATAAAGAATTAAAAAAAGAAATCATAGAAATAAAAAATGGTACTGTTGAAAAAGAATGTCCAAAATGTAAAAAAGGTGCTCTAGTTCTTAGGAAAAGTATATATGGACAATTTTTAGGATGTAATGGATATCCTAAATGTAAATATACTGAAAAAATAATAGATGGACCATTAAAAGAAGATTTCAAAAAAGAAAAGAAAAAGTAATTTAAAAAAAAACATTTAATTAAAACCATAAAGTTTTAAATCATTCTTTCTTTAAACTCAAAAATATGAAAAAAATTACTCTTATTATTTTACTATTAATTCTGATTCCGACAATATATGCAAAAGAAGGATCAATGAAATTATTAGCCGTTTCAGAAAATAATAACAAATCTGGAAGTATTGCAAATTTACATTTGGAAATTACAGAAGGAGATGGTAGAGTCTTCATTGATTCCTTCCCATTAACTAAAGTAGACACTCAAATTTCAACAAGATTTGCAAAAGAAATTGCATGTCATCTATCAATTGTTGATTGTTCTAACTATAATTTTTTTTATAATATACGTGCTAATTCACCAATAGTTGGTGGACCTAGTGCAGGAGCTGCTATTTCTATATTAACTTTAAGTGTTCTTGAAGATCTAAATGTTAATGAAAAAGCGTCAATTACTGGAACTATTAATTCAGGTGGTCTTATTGGTCCTGTTGGTGGAATTGAAGGAAAAATTAATGCAGCAGCAAAAAATAACCTTACAAAAGTCTTAATTCCTAAATGGAGTAATATTAATGATACTAATCTCAGTGAATTATCAAATATTAATGGTATAGAAATAATCCAAGTCTCTGATTTAAAAGAAGCTATATTTGAAATGACTGGAAAAAAATATGAAAATAACAAAAAAATTATTGTAAATTCATTTTATGTTGATACAATGAATGATATATCTTCAAAATTGTGTGAAGATACATCTAAACTTGTTTATGATAAAAATACAAGCATAATAAAAGATGCTAATGAATTATATGACAAAGGTAAAAAATCAATAGAAATAAATGAATTTTATAGTGCTGCATCCTATTGCTTTGGTGCAAATGTAAAATTTAGATATGAAAGATATATTGATCAGAATCTAAATAATCAAAAAATTATCCGTTTAGTTAATGATGTATTTAATAGAACAAAAGAATTTCAGGATTTAATAAAATCAAAAAAAATTGAGACTGTAACAGATCTTCAAACATATATGATAGTAAATCAAAGATTAATTGAAGCAAATGAACATCTTAAAAATTCAATTGATGATTTAAAAGAAGATAAATTAAATTCAAGTATTTATAGTCTATCTTTTGGAATTGAAAGACTTAATAGTGCTTATTCATGGGCTAACTTTTTTGGAAAACCAGGTGAAAAATTTGTAATAAATGATGAAACACTTGCTAAAAGTTGTCTAAATAAAATTTCAGAAGTTGAAGAAAGAATCGAATATCTAAAACTTATGACTAATCTTGAACTAAATAATAGAAGAGAAGAAATTACAAGAGCATATGGGCAATATAATAAAAATGATTTCAATTCTTGTTTATTTACTGCAAGTCAAGCAAAAGCAGATATAGACATAATCCTAAATAATTTAGGAATTACAGATGCTAATTTAGAAGATGTAATTATTGATAGATTAAATATTGTAGAAAATATATTGGCAGAATCTGAAGAGAAAGGAGCTTTTCCTATTTTAGGTTATAGTTATTTTGAATATGCTAAATCACTTAAAGAAACAGACAAATTTTCAACACTTCTTTACTTAGAATATGCAGTTGAATTTAGTAATTTTGATATTTATTTTGAAAAAAATAAATTTGAATTTCCAAAAATTGACAAAAAATATCTGATTATGTTCTTTTTAGGTACAATATTCGGATTTTTTATATGTTTTATTTGGCTAAAAAACGAATTCATAACCTCCAAAAGAAAAAGACATAGAAAAAAATTCTAATTTTTATTAATTAATTTAAAACAAACCCTAAAAGAACCTCTCTTGCGAGAGGCCCTTCCAGGGAAAAAGAGGTGAATATAATTTATGTGTTCTTACTTTTGAATAGTATTACAAATATTTAAAGTTTTCTATTTGACTTAATTTTGAAGTAGTGACAAAACATAAAAATAAGATGGTTCTTCTCATTTCAATATGAATAAAAAAATATCAAGAATAATAGAAAAAAGAGTTAGAAAAGAAATCAGAATAAACAAACTAATCAGTAAAAATGATACAATACTCATAATTGATGATGGTTCATATAAATTCAAAATAAGTCAAAAATTACTAAAAAATATAGTTCAAGACATGCCTGTAACTATAGAAATTAAAAAAACAAAATATATTTTAGGAGATAATTTTGATAGTAAATGGAATAAAATAATTATACCATGGAATTTAGATGATGAAAATGAATATTTTTTAACTTCTGTTTTTAAAAATGAAAATTCTAAATATAGTGGTCATTTTAAAATAAAAAATATGCAATTCATCAAACTTTTGATTAATATATCTAAAGAAGAAAGTAAAGAATACTGTGAAGAAAATGATATCAAATATGAAAATGAAGTAAATAGTTCAGATATCAGTAAATATATTGATTTAATGCAAAAAAAACACCCAGAAACAAAATTCTGTTTGTTAAAAAGTTCACATGACTTAAAAATAAAAAAAATTATATAGTTTAAAAATATTGAGAATTTTAATGAAGAAAAAAATAACAAACGAAGAACTCTATAAAAAACTTGAAGAGATAGAAGATTTAATTATTGATAAAGAAGAAAAAAACCTTAGAATCCATGATATAAATGAATGGAGAATGTATATTTGGGAAGGTTGTTCTCATAAAGAAGAAAAAATTACTGAAAGAGAAATTGATTTCTATTGTAAATTGTTAAAAGGACCTTGTGAATTTCATCCTTGTCCTAGAAACCATATTGATTATAAAGAAAATTAACAAGTCAATTTTCTAATCTCAAACAAAGTAAAGTTTTTGTTTAAGATAAAGAAAATTAAAAAATCATTTTTGTTAGGAAAAATTTTTAAGTAAATTTTTATTAAATATTTTTGTGAAAAAAATAATTTATATTTTTGCAATAATAATTTTATCAGCCTGTACTATAAATTCTAATGTAATAAAAGAACCATATTCTGAAATTGAACTATATTTTTGTCCAGAAGATTTCTGTTTAGAAAGAATTTTAACATTGGTTGATGAGTCAGTTGATATCAAATGTGCATTCTATGATCTTGACATTCCTATTTTAATAGAAAAATTACAAGAAAAAAATGCTGATGTAATTATTGAAGATGACAATGCACTTGAAAGTTTCCATACTGGATATTCTTCTGCATTAATGCATAATAAATTCTGTATTTTTGATAATAATAAAATACTTACTGGAAGCATGAATCCAACAGAGAGAGGAAATTATTACAACAACAACAATATAATTATAATTAAATCCAATACATTAGCAAAAAATTATTTGAATGAATTTACTGAGTTAAAAAAAGGAATATATGGAAAAGGAGAAAAAAATAAAGAAAAAATAATATATTTTGGAGATACAATAATAGAAAATTATTTCTGTCCAGAAGATGAATGCAAATACCATGTAATCAAAATTCTGCAAGATGCAAAAGAATCAATTTATTTTATGACATTTAGTTTTACTGATGAAGATATTGGAAATCTTATTTGGAATAAAGATTATCTTGGCCTTGATGTAAAAGGAATACTTGAAAAAAAACAAATTGCCACTTATTCAAGATATGAAGATTTAAAGGAGTTTTCTATTATTGATAACAATAAATACACAATGCATCATAAAGTATTCATTATTGATGAAGAAATAGTCATTACTGGTTCATATAACCCAACAAAAAATGCTAATGAACGAAATGATGAAAATATATTAATAATTCATGATAAAAAAATTGCTAATAAATTCATTAAAGAATTTGAAAAAATATATGAAAATAAAAACCTAAACTTTCCAAAATCTACAACAGATGTTATTATTTCTAAAATATTATATGATGTTAAAGGAAGTGATAAAGGAAATGAATATGTGGAAATCAAAAATAAAGGAAATAACCCAATCCTTTTAGATTATTATTTTTTAAGTGATAATAAAACAAATGAAAGATTAAAAGGTATTTTAGAACCAAATGAAAAAATACCTATAAAACCAAAATTTTCATTGAAAAATAAAGAAGGTTTTCTAATTCTAAAAAAACATCAAGAAATAATTGATTATGTCTATTGGGAAGGTATATGGAATATTGAAGCAAAAGAAGATGATGAATTAATTAGAATTGATAATAACAAAATAAATGATAATTCATGGAGTACTAATAAATTAATTATTTAAACAAATCTGTATTCAAAAACTGATATGTCAATATTAATAGGCGTCTTTTGTGGACTTATTGCAATGCTTGGTTGGGGAATTGGAGAATTTCTAATGAAAGAACCTTCTAAAAGAATAGGTGAAATTGAAATATTTTTTTATATGCAATTTATTGGTGCAATTATAACTATTCCTATTTTTATTAATTACATAAAAAATAACACAATAATTCTCAATTTTTTAGATATTTTTTTAATTATAATTATTGGAGCAGTAGATGTGGTTGCTTTCTTAAGCTTCTTGAAAGGAATAAATACAGGTGAATTATCTATTGTGTCTCCTATCTCATCAGTATATTCAATAATCACTGTAATTTTGAGTGTTATATTCTTAAATGAAATTCTAAAAATAAATCAAATAATTGCAATCTTATTGGCTTTAAGTGGTGTTGTACTTACTTCTACAGATCTAAAAAACATACATAAAATACATAGTGTAAAAGGTGTCAATAATGCAATAATTAGTATGATTCTATGGGGAATTTATTTATTTTTGACAGGTATTTTAGTAACTCGTATCCAATGGATTCCAACTTTCATAATGACTACAGTAGGAACTGTCTCTTTTGCAACAATTGCATTCATCTTTAAAAAAAATAAGAAAAAACCTAGAAAAAAAGATTATAAAACTTTTTTCATTATTTCTACATTATCAACTATTGCATGGTTAGCAATGAATTATGCATTCTCAAAAAAATTAGTATCTGTAGCTTCTGTTGTTTCTTCATTAAGTCCTCTTATTACAATATTATTGGCGTCTTATTTTTTAAAAGAAAAATTATACAAAAACCAAAAAATAGGAATCTCATTAATTTTAACAGGATTAATCCTCATCTCTCTATAAACATCACTGGACACAAGACATTTTCTAAAACTTACTTTATAAAGAAGAGATATCTAACTGTGTTTGGTGATACACATGATAAAAACAATAATATTATTTTCAATTATTTTAGTTGGAGCAATTTCTTCAAGAAAAGAAATAAAGGCCATATTTGATATTGCAAATGAAAAAGAATATTTTGACATGAAAAAATTAAATACATTGTATAAGAAAAAAAATAATTTGCTTTAAAAAAATCAATCAACAATAACTGTTTCTAATTTAGGTAAGTTACAAAAATCTGTTGAATAAGTATATGCACCTGCATTTAGAAATACTATTTTATCACCAATTTTAGGTTCATCTAAAAAAACTTTATATCTTAATATATCTGAAGAATCAGGTGAACACCCTTTAATCGTATATGATTTTCCCTCTTCTAATTCATCTTCAATTTTTAGTCTTATATTTGCAATCCATGTGTCCATTGCTGCATTAAATATTGAACAATCAATTACTAAATTATTATCATAAATATTTATTATATCTGTTTCTAATTTTACAGGAGACGCAGCAATGAATCTTCCAGGTTCAATTATCATCTTAATATTTTTTGAATTCAACCAATTTTTTGTTTCTTTAATTTTTTCAAAAATATTTTTTAAAACAGATGATTGAAAATTTTTATATTCAGCAGGAATTCCACCCCCAATATTTACATAATCAATTAAATCCCAATTATCTTTATGAATAGAATCTTCTAATTCTTCTTTTATTGACCATTCGCTAACATTCTGTGTTTTTCTATGAAAATGTATCCCTATTTCATTTACATTGTTATTTTGACGCAATTTTGGTATTAAATCATTAATCATTGTTGAATACATACCATAAACAAAATGTTTTCCTGTGTGTATTGTATGCTCCTTTAATTTCATCCTGAGAAGCAAAGATATTTTTTTATCATTATTTTTTATAAATTCTAATAATTTATCTAGATCTGAAATATTATCGATTACAAATTTAACAATATTAAGATCAAAAAGTTGTTTTAATTCATCAATATTCCAACCTTGTGCAAAATACCATATTCTTGAAGGAGTTTCTAATTGATTTATACTTTTGATACTATGTACTGAAAAATCACATTTGGTCTTGTTTTTCAATATCTTACCTACTTCAGGATTAGTTTTATAGCTATAAGACATCAAATCTGTTAATTTATTTATTTCTTCATAATTTTTTAAAACTTCTGATCTACTTAAAATAAATTTTGCCTTACTTAACATTTAATCAATCCCTCATCTTCTAATATTTCCAAAGCATTTATCATTATCAATGGAAATGTAAATGTAACATCACCAATTACTGTTGAGACATCTGAATCATCTTTTACTTTCCCCCAAGATTTTGCTTCTTCAGTTGTTGCACCAGACATGCTTCCACTTGTTGAATGAGCTGTAGTCAAATAAACTGCATAATCTAATCCTCCATTTAATAGACATGCAAGTATTGCATGATGTTTAGATATACTTCCACCTAATGAAATCAATCCTTTTTTATCATCATGAGAAGTTGAAAATAAAATATTTGAAAAATCTTTAACAACATCAATGACAAAATCTGAATGTTTTTGCTGCAAGATAAAAAGATGAAATCCGAATGCACCATCTGTGATTCCTGGACAAAAAATCGGAACTTTATTTTTTGATGCCTGATATAAAATTGAATTTTTGTCTTCTAATTTCAACCCTATTTCGTGTATCATATCTGAAACTGCCCACCTAGGTTTTATTTTATATAAATCAAGCAGAATGCTTCCAATTTTATCTTCAAATTTAAGATAACTCTCGTTTCTGATAAATAAATTACCTACTCTATTTACTCCTTTTTCATATAGTTCAACATCATCAGGCTTAAACTTCCCAATTATGAATTCTTCTCCTTCTCCTTTCATAATATCTTCTTCAATACCACCAACAGTTGTAACAATTACATCAATTAAGCCTATCTCTATTAATTGTGCAAAAAACCCTCTTAATCCTGATGTTACCATATTAGAAGTATAAGTCATAAAAATTTTAGCACCATTTTTCTTCATTTTTACAATTACTTCAACTGCCCTTTTCATTTCTGTTGATTGGAAACCTACATTTCCTAGCCTGTCAACCAAATCTTTGACAGTAATTCCTTTTTTCCATCTAAAATCTTTTACTTTCTTCAAGAGTATCACCTATGTATAATTAATTAAAATAAGAATAAATTTATGCGCCTTTTTTTCTGACGGTACTTGCCATAATTTTTAGGAAGAACTAATTAATATAAAAACTTAATCTTCAGAAAGAATTTCTTCAGAGTCATCCATATTTTCTTTATCAACATCTTCTGAATCTTTTTTTTCTTCATCTTTATGTCTTAAATGCTTGTTAAATTCATCATTAGACATATTTTCCACACCTGAACTTCTCATTCTTTCTAACCATCTATAAACTGTTGCGTGCTGGCTACCTTTTAGAAGCATCTCTATTGCTTTTTTGGATATATTTACTGATTCAATTCTTCCAATAATTGCAATTGTTTTTCCATATACTGAAATGTTTGTGTCAGTATGTTCTTCTAATATTTCTCTTGTCCTACCATTTTTCCCAATAACTCTTCCTTTAATTCTTTTCATCTGAGAAGGTCTTGATATATTTTTTAATTCAATTATTTCAAAAGCATAATCTTGTTTTAATAAAAGCTGTGCAATTTCTGGATTGAATCCTCTAGCTATTGCACGTATTATTTCTTTAAGGCTATAAAGATAAAGAGCATCTTCTCCTTGGACAATTACATCTCCTTCCTTAGAATCAACAAGTATTTTTGTACCTGTCTCTCCTTCTAGAGTTTTTTTTACTTCTCCTTTTTTACCTATTAAAACTGCAATTCTCTCCTTTGGAATCTTAATGTTATATTGGAATTCTGACATTTTAGTGATGAAAAAACTGTTTACTTTTAAAGTTAGTCACTTATTCTTTTTATTGATGCATCTACATCAACTTCTAAGCCATTTTTAATGAAAAAATTTGAAATAATATTTATATCTCTTTTAAGATAATCATCTGCAAGATAATCAGTAATAGATGTACTCTGAGACATATCTATAAAAACTGGAGATTCGTTAAAATTTAAAATATTATATTCTGAAAGATCAGCATGTACTAAACCTGCTTCATACATTTTCTTTGCGAATGTAATTATTTCATCATAAAATTTCTTTGGATTTTTTGGATATTTATCTTTTAATTGTGGAGCTGGATTTTCATCTCCTATATATTCCATCAATAATACATTATTTAGAAATGAATATGGTTTTGGTGCATTAATGATTTTATTTGATTTTTTAAGATTTCTAAATTCTCTTTGTACCCATTTAAATATAACTTTTCTTCTCTGTTTTTTTAAATTTACATATCTTGGATCGCTTTTTAAATATCCATACATAGTGTTAAAATTACATGATTGTAATCTATATATTTTCATAACAACTTTTAAGTCTCCTTTTTCTGCTAAAAAAATATTTGCTTCTTTACCAATCATTATTGGTCCAATTAACCCATCTATATATTTTCTACTCATAAATTTAAGTATAGTTTGGATTGTAAAATTATCAAAAACATTCTTATAAATCCTAAATGCTTCTCTACCTTTATTTATGACCATAATCATTACATAATTGATTTAATATATAAACTTATTTCATCAATATACTAAACCGCAACTATAATTTGAAACTTAATTATTATGCTTTGGTTATCCTCACTAATCGTTCGGAATACTCAAGATACACTAGAGATATTAGAAATGTAAAGAGTTCTAAAAAACTCTTTACGATGTGTATAAATCATTGTCAAAATTCGATATCTTTAAATATAGTTAAAAAAAGAGTCTCTATAGGTGATATAAATGTCAATAGTAGGATTTAATTTTACAAAACTTTCATGTGAAAAGAACAAAAAAGCAAAAGGAAAAGTAAATATTACAAATAAACTTAATATTACAGACGTCAAAGAAGCAAAACTTTCCCTTGGAAATACAAAACAAAAAGGATTAGATTTCATTTTTGAATATATCTCAAATTACCAACCAGATATTGGAAAAATCCATTTAACAGGTCACGTAGTTTACATGGAAAAAGAAGATATTGTAGATGAAGTTCTTAAAGGATGGGAAAAAGGTAAAAAACTATCAAAAGAAATGATGGGGAAAATATACAATGCAGTATTAACTAGATGCAATATCCAATCATTGATTATGAGCAGAGATATAAATTTGCCACCAAATCTTCCGATGCCTAAAGTTAAAACTGATGACAAATAGAGATCAAATTATTTTTTTTATTAATAATTTTTTAAATATTTCTTCTTATAAAGACAATTCATCAAACGGTTTACAAATCATAGGTAAAAACGATGTTAAAAAAATAGCTTTAGGTGTGAGCTATTCTCTTGAATTTCTTGAAAAAAGTATAGAACTAAATTGTGATATAATGATTGTTCACCATGGACTTTTTTGGGGAAAAATTGATAGAATTGATAATTCCATCTTAAAAGAAAGAATAAAAAAAGTTTTTGATCACGATTTAAATCTTGCTGCATATCATCTACCTTTGGATGGAAATGAAGAAATAGGAAATAATGTTTCTTTATGTAATGAATTAGGATTTAAATTTGATAAAATGTTCTGTGATTATGAAGGTAAAAAAATTGGAACTTTATGTACAAACATCAATAACATTAATTTTAAAGATTTAAAAAAAATTATGAAAAATAAATTTGATTCAGAACCAATAATTTTCAAAAATAATGAAAATTTCAAAAAAATAGGAATAATTTCAGGGGCTGCAGGAAGTCTTGTTATAGATGCTCTTAAAGAAAATTGTGACACATTTATTACTGGAGAAACTAAAGAAGGTTCACCTGCTCTAGCAAAAGAAGCTGGAATAAACATTATTTATATGGGTCATTATAATTCTGAAAAAATAGGAATCATTAAATTAGGAAAAATTTTACAAAAAGAATTTAATATAGAAACTGAATTCATAGATATTCCAAATTCTATTTAGAATTTTTAGACTATAATTAGTTTTCATAAAACATAATCTTTTTTAATAGATATTTTTTGTATAATCATTATTGTAATGGGAAGGTGCTATCATGAAAGAAATTAAACTTAAAGTCGCTGAAAGTATTCAAGATGATGTTAATAAAGGAATTGTCAGAGTAGACTCAAGCTTCATGCATGAAATAAGTATAAGAAGTGGAGATATTATTGAAATTAAAGGTGAAAGGAGCACTGTTGGTATTGTAGATCGAGCATATCCTGGTGATATTGGTTTAAATATCATTAGAATGGATGGTCTTATAAGAAGAAATGCTAAAGCAGGAATAGGAGAACTTGTTTCTATTAAAAAAGCAGACATTAAAGAAGCAAAAAAAGTGATAATAGCACCTCAAAGAAAAGGTATAATTATCAGAGCTAATCCAGTTGTATTTAAGCAAGGTCTTTTAGGAAGAGCAGTCATTAAAGGAGATATTGTCTCATTAGGTGGAGCAAGAAGAAGAAAGACTGCTATGTCTCAAAATCCTATGTTTCCTGATGAACTTTTCGAATCTCTAATGGGTTTTGGAATGGGTGATTTAAAATTTGTTGTAGTTGATGCTGATCCAGATAGTACAGTAATTATTTCTGAAAATACTAAAGTAGAATTTAATCCTGAAGGTGGAGAAGTTAAAGATGAAAAAGTTCTTGAAGTAACTTATGAAGACATTGGCGGTCTTAGTGAAGAGATTAAAAAAATCAGAGAAATGGTAGAACTTCCACTAAAACATCCAGAAATTTTTGAAGCATTAGGAATTGAACCACCAAAAGGAGTTCTCTTACATGGTCCACCTGGAACTGGAAAAACATTATTAGCAAAAGCTGTAGCAAATGAAACTGATTCAAATTTTATATTAATAAATGGACCTGAAATTATGAGTAAATATTACGGTCAATCAGAAGAAAATTTAAGAAAAAAATTTGAAGATGCTCAAAAAAATGCTCCTTCAATAATATTCATAGATGAAATAGATGCAATTGCATCAAAAAGAGAAGAATCTAAAGGTGAAGTAGAAAGAAGAGTTGTAGCGCAATTATTAGCTATTATGGACGGTCTTAAAAATAGAGGTAAAGTTGTAGTCATTGGTGCAACAAATATCCCTAATGAGCTTGATGGTGCACTTAGACGACCTGGTAGATTTGATAGAGAAATTGAAATTGGTGTTCCAAGAATCGAAGGAAGAATGAAAATTCTAAAAATTCATACTAGAAATATGCCTCTAAAAGTGCCAAATGATATTAGTTTTTTAAGAAAGCAAATAAATAACTCAATAACAAATCTTGAAACCTTAAAGAATAAAAAAGAAAAACTTATGGAAAAAAGTGAAGCAAAGGAAAAATATGAGGAAGAAATAAAAGAATTAGAAAATAAAAAGAAAAATTATTCTGATCTTAAAGAAAAAATAAAAAACATAAACACCAACCAAGAACTTACTCAATATCTTGAATCAAAAGATATTGAATCGGGATTAAAAAATATGATTAATCAATTAAGCAAAGATGCTATGCTTGAAGAAATTTCAGAAATAACTCATGGTTTTGTTGGAGCAGATTTATCAGCATTAGCAAAAGAAGCTGCAATGATTAGACTTAGAAAAATCATGCCAGATATGATGCTTGAAGAAGATGAAGTAATACCAACTGAAATTTTGGAAAAATTAAAAATTGAAAATAGTGATTTCATTGATGCTCTAAAAGTTGTAAGACCTAGTAGTATGAGAGAAGTTTTGATTGATGTACCTAATGTAAAATGGACTGATGTTGGTGGACTTGAAGATACTAAACAAGAACTTAAAGAAGCAGTAGAATGGCCATTAAAAATGCCTGAAAGCTTCAAAAGACTGGGTGTTACTCCACCAAAAGGTATTCTTCTATATGGTGCTCCAGGAACAGGGAAAACCATGCTTGCTAAGGCAGTTGCTACAGAATCAGGTGCTAATTTCATACAGATCAAAGGTCCTGAACTTTTATCAAAATGGGTTGGAGAAAGTGAAAAAGCAGTAAGAAAAGTTTTTGAAAAAGCAAGACAAGCAAGTCCTGCAATAATATTCTTTGATGAAATTGATTCGCTAGCTCCTAGAAGAGGTCAAAGCTCAGATGGGAATACAAGTGAGAGAGTTGTCAATCAACTTCTAACTGAAATGGATGGTCTTGTAGAACTACATAATATTGTCATTTTGGCTGCAACAAATAGACCAGATATCGTTGATACTGCACTTCTTAGACCTGGAAGGTTTGACAGGATAATCCACGTTATCTCACCTGAGGAAAAAGCAAGAGA
This sequence comes from archaeon, assembly GCA_018671515.1. Classification (GTDB taxonomy): domain Archaea; phylum Nanobdellota; class Nanobdellia; order Woesearchaeales; family GW2011-AR15; genus JABHHN01. The sequence continues at coordinate 18,506 of JABHHN010000026.1, forward strand.
ATTAATATTTAAAGCTCATACAAAAAATATGCCTCTTGACAAAAATGTTGACATTAAAGAATTGTCCACTAAAACTGAAGGGTATGTTGGAGCAGACATTGAAGCAGTTTGTCGTGAAGCTGCTATTCTTGCTTTAAGAGAAGATAGAAATATTAAAAAAATTGAGATGAAGTATTTTGAAAGTGCTCTTAAAAAAATTGGCCCTAGCTCAACCAAAGAGATAGAAAAAGCTTATGCAAGTCTACAAAATAAATTCAGAAGTGCTCATGGAAAAGATATGAAGGAAAATAAACCTTTATATTATGGCTAATTTGGATAAATTTATTAAATATTGATTTCTTTTTTATTTTTATATGAAAGCAAAACCAGGAGATTATGTAAAAATATTTACTAATGATGATACAATAGAAGGCACTATGCTACCTACACCTGCACTTACAGGCGATAATAGTATAATAATAAAAATTTACAATGGTTATAATATTGGAATTGAAAATAAAGAAATTAAAAAAATTGAAATTCTAAAAAAATACGAAATTAAAACTGAAAAAAATAGTAAATATGTATTTGATAAAAAACTTCCTACTGTTTCTATTCTTTCTACAGGAGGTACAATTTCTTCTAAAATTGATTATAGAACTGGTGGAGTATACGCAAATTATACTGCTGAAGATTTTGTTGATATGATGCCAGAATTAAAAAATATTGCAAATATCAATGCTAAAAAAGTAATGAGCTTAATGTCTGAAGATTTACTTCCAAAAGATTGGATTAATATTGTAAAAGTAATAAAAGAAGAAATAGATTCAGGTGTTGATGGAATAATTATCACACAAGGAACTGACACATTTCATTTCTCAACTGCAATGTTATCTTTCATATTAGAAGAAATAAATATCCCAATAATTTTTACTGCTTCACAAAGATCAATTGATAGAGGATCAAGTGATGCATTCATGAATTTAATATGTGCTGTAAAAGCTGCAGCACATTTTGATGGAGCAGAAGTCATGTCCTGTATGCATGGAAGTATAAATGATGATCATTGTCTTTTGATTAGAGGAACAAAATTAAGAAAAATGCATACTTCAAGAAGAGATGCTTTTAGACCAATAAATGATTTACCTTTTGCAAAAGTTTATCCAGAAAAAGATATTGAAATCATAAATAATAATTATAAAAAAGCAGATAGAAAAAAAAGAAAAGAGTCAAAAATTATTTCTGTTTTTGAAAACAAA
>JABHHN010000027.1 GCA_018671515.1 archaeon
TGAATGAATAATCACTAAAAAATAACCCTGAGATAGACAAATTTATAAAGAGTAATTGACTACATATAAGAATGGATTTAACAATTATCATACCTGCGTATAATGAAGAGAAAAATATCTCTGAAATATATCAAAGTTTAAAAAAAATTCTTAAAGATATTGATAATACATATGAAATAATTTTTATTGATGATGGTTCTTCTGATTCTACATTTAGTGAAATAAAAAGACTTAGAAATGAAGATTCTAAAATTAGAGCTATAAGATTTAATATTAATTCTGGAAAATCAGCAGCATTAAATCAAGGATTTAAGATTGCAAATGGTGAAATCATTATAACGATGGATGCAGATATGCAAGATGACCCAGAAGAAATACCTAGATTTATAGAAAAAATAAAAGAAGGATATGATGTTGTATCAGGTTGGAAACAAAAAAGAAAAGATCCAATTTCAAAAACAGTTCCTTCAAAAATATTTAATATCGTCACTTCACAAATTACTGGATTAAAATTACATGATTATAATTGTGGATTTAAAGCTTATAAAAAAAAAGTAATTAAAAATATAAATATTTATGGTGAATTGCATAGATATATACCTGCTTTAGCTTTTTGGAAAGGTTTTAGTGTAACTGAAATAACTGTGAATCATCATAAGAGAAAGCATGGAAAAAGTAAATTTGGAACTGGAAGGATATTTAGAGGTTTTTTTGATTTATTAACTGTAAAATATTTATCTATATTTTTAAAAAGTCCATTGCATTTTTTTGGACCTATTGGGATAGCTTCTATGTCTTTTGGAATTTTGATTGGTTTTTATTTGGTATATTTGAGATATATATTAGATAATAGGATTGGAGATAGACCATTATTGATGTTATCTGTATTATTGCTTGTTATTGGATTACAGTTCATATCAATGGGTTTCCTTGGTGAAATGATAGCAAAAACTAATGGGAATATGGATGATATTGTTATCGATAAAGAATTATAGGTGAAATATTAATGAATATTTCTATTGTTGGTGTGACGTACCCAATAAGAGGGGGGATTTCTCATCACACAACAACACTTGCAAAAGAACTTTCTAAAAAACATGTTGTAAAATTATTTTCATTTAATAAAGTGTATACTTCAATTCCATTTTTAAAAAAGTTTTTCCCTGGAAAAACAGAACACGATAAAAAAAGTAAGCAAAAAATAGATTTTTCATCAAATAATAAATTAAGTATAATTAATCCATTTACGTGGTTTGAGATATTTCAAAAAATAAAATATGAAAAATCCGAAAAAGTAATTTTTCAATGGTTTCATCCTATATTGACACCTTCTTATTTTACATTGAGTTTGCTGCTTAAGATATTTACCAAAACAAAAATAATATTTGAATGTCATAATGTATATCCTCATGAACCAACATTCATGGATGGTTTACTTATAAGAATTGCTTTTTTGAATTGTAATTATTTTATTGTGCATTCAAATAAGGATTTAAATGATTTAAATAAAATAAAGAAAAAATGTATTGTAAAAAAATCATTCATACCTTCAAATGATATGTTCCAGACAAAAAATATTACTAAAATTCAAGCAAAGAAAAAATTGAAAATAACAGGTGATATAATTTTATTTTTTGGGTATATTAAAGAATACAAAGGATTAAAATATTTACTCAATGCTATGCCTAAAATAAAAAATAAAAAAACCAAACTTTTAGTTGTTGGAGAATTTTATGATGATATAAAAAAATATCAAGAGATTATTAAAAAAGAAAAATTAGAAGATAGAGTAGAGTTAAAAAACGAATATGTAAAAAATGAAGATGTTGCATGTTTTTTTCAGGCAGCAGACATTGTTGTACTTCCTTATGTTTCTGCTACCCAATCAGGCATTATTCAGATAGCTTATTCACTAAATAAACCAGTTATAGCTACAAATGTAGGTGGATTACCAGAAGTCATAGATAATGGAAAAACAGGGTATGTTGTCAAGAGTAAAAGTAAAGATAGTATTGCAAAAGCAATAGATAAATATTATAATACTAAAAATAAAAAATATTTTGAAGATAATATTAAAATATATAAAAAAAAATTTGAGTGGGATAGTTTAGTAAATGCAGTTGAGGATATTTAATTAAATTAATTTGATAAAAAATTAAAAATGATTATGGAAAAAATTAAAAAATATTTGAGGAAGAAAGCAGATATCAAAAGTATTGATATGAATGAGATTAAACAATATTCAAAAATACTTTCTTCAAAGTTAATTACTCAAGATATTGATCTTATTATTGGATTAAAAACAGGTGGATATATACCTTCAATTTTAATCAGTAAAAAACTAAACAAACCATTAAAATTTATTAATATAGGTAGAGATAAAAAAAGATTTTTTGGAATTGAAGTAGAAAAAAATATTTTCTTAAATAATATTTATATGCAATTATTTAGAAAAAGTCAAAAACCAAACATTCGATCTTTTAATGATGATGGAATAGAAGGAAAGAGAATACTTCTAATTGATGATGATGCACTATCAGGTTTAACTTTAGAATTGGCAAAAGATTTTTTGATAAAAAAAGGTGCTAAAACAGTTATTACTGCATGTTTAATTATATATGATGATTCTTATCAATCTGATTTTTATGCTTATAAAACTAAAAGAAGTAAGATATTATTTTTTTCTTTTAATAAAATGAAATTTCCTTGGGCAAAAACGTCAAAATATTATAATAATTACTTAAAAGAATTTAATAAATATGAAGTTAGTTATCAAAATAATAAATTAGAGAGAAATTATTATGATTTAGATTATACATTGTCTAATACAAATAGTACTTTTGATTTTATTTTTGGATATCTAAAATTAAACAAAAAAGTAAGATATTATTATAATCAATTTCTTAAAAAAGTATTGTCTCTTTTCTTTTTTATTCCATTTAGGATAAGGAGAAAGATTCTTATTAATTCTCAATTTAAAGGTCTTAAAAAAATTGATCTTTTAGATTATTATAATTCAACATATAAAAATCTTTTTTTGAATAATTTAACTAAATTAGGTAACAAAATCTTAAAAAAAAACAATTCAAAATCAATTTTACTTACAGGCTGCACTGAAATTCCTGCAACTGAAATATCTAAAATTTTTAAATTTAAAAAAGTTATTTCTACTACATTTAATTATAAAAATGGAAAAATATTAAGTATTAAAGATGACACATATGGAAATTTAAAATTGAATTTTGTTAAAAAAGAGAAGGATATTAAATACAGATATTACAATGATGACTCTTTTAGCGAAGATAAATTAAAAAATGTAATGGATGAAATTATAATAGTAAAATGAAAAAAATTGAAATAGAAGGAAGTGGTGTAGATTATGAAAGATATGCTATGAATCTACTTTTTAAGAAATTTGTCAATGATTATAAAATTAATTCAGTTCTTGAATTACCCGCAAAAGGAGAAAAGGCTATGCCATCAATATATTCTCTTAATTTTGCACAACATGGATGTGATGTGACATTAGTTAATCATGAAAAAAAATCAGAATGGGCGTGGGAAAAATTAGGATATGATGTAAAATATCAAAATGAAAAAAATTTATCAAAAACTTCATTAAAGGATAATTCGTTTGATTTAGTGTGGAATTTTATGTTCTTATCTCAATTTGAAGATAAAGATTCTCTGATAAATGAGATGATAAGATTGTCAAAGAAATATGTTTTTTTTGTTGCTGTTAATAGATTCAATGTTGGTTTTTTTAGTCACAGAGCAGTTCATAAGATATTTAGAGAACCATGGACGCATGGAGATGTAAATTATATGAATCCATTTTATGTGAAAAAAATATTTGAAAAAAATAATCTTAAAATAAAAGATATTGGAATTGTTGATGCACCACCATGGCCTGATTCTTTAGGAATTAGAGATATGAAACTTCATAGGAAGAAAGTTGATTTAACAAAAATTGATTGGGATTCTAGAACAATAAATTGGATGAAAGAAGAAAAATATCCAAATAAATTCAAATTTTATTATGCTATAGAAAATTTACCACTTCCATGGATACTGAAATTACCATATGCACATTTATTCTATGTAATAGGTGAAAAAGAATATGTATAAAAAAGTATTAATGTTAGATCCTGATCATTTTAGTACATTTTCATCATTAAAAACACTTGGAAAGAAAAAAATACCTGTAATTATTGCAGATTCTAATTTTTTTGGAGTCAGTAATTGGTCAAAATATAAATATAAAAAAATTAAATCTTTTGGCTTTAAAAAAGGAACAAAAGAGCTAATAAAATGGATTTTAGAATTAGCAGTAAACCAAGAAATAGATACAATTATCCCTACTACTGATAAATCTATTTGGCTATTATCTGAACACAGAAAACAATTAGAAAAATATATTGAATTGAATATTCCTTCAATCAAAGCGACAAGAATCTGTTTATTCAAAGATTTAACTTATAAAACACTAAAAAAAAATGGATTCAATTATCTTAAGTATTACTCACCTACCAATAGAAGAGAACTAGAAAATATTAGTGATAAAATTAAATATCCAATAATAATTAAACCAAGATCAACTGTATATTTAAAATTCAAAGGAAAAGGTTGTATAGTACATAATAAAGAAGAACTTCTAGATAAATATGAATTAAATGAATACTCATATGATGAAGATTACATAAATAAAAAATTTCCAAAATTAAAATGGCCAATATTACAAGAATATGTAAAAAATCCTGTAGAAAATATAGAACAAGTATCAGGCTATATTGATAAAAATGGAAATCCAGTTTGTATAACAGTTACAAAAAAAATTAGACAATTTCCTCCAAAACTAGGAATTGCAGTTGTAGCTAAAGTTATAAAAAATGATGAATTAATTAATATTGCTCTAAACTTTCTTAAAAAAATTAAATACAATGGCATATTTGAATGTGAATTCATAAAAAAAAAGATAAAAAATATTATTTAATTGATTTAAATGCACGAGTTAATGGTATGATTAATCTTGATATAGGATCAGGTTGTGATGTTCCATATTTTTGGTATCTTGATTTAACAAACCAATTAAATAATCAAAAAATGATTATAAATACAAATTATAATCATTATTTTATAAGATGGATTACAGATATAATGATGCTTCCATTCTATTTAATTAATAAAAAAGATAGTAATATATTTCAAAAAATTAAGACTTATTTGAAAATATATAACAATAAAATTATTTTTACAACTTTGGATATTTCAGATCCATTTCCTTTTTTTATAGATTTATTCAACAATATTGCAGGGTTATTTACTAGAACTAAAAGATATATAAGATATATCACAAAAGGTGAATAAATGTATAAAATAGAGGTAATAAAATCAATTGAGAATATTGATGAAAAGGAATGGGACTCCATTTGTAAATATACTATTTCATCTTGGGGATGGTATGCAATGGCAGAAAAGACAAAGTGTATTAGAATTAATCCAAGACATATGATAATAAGAAAAGGAGAAGAAATTGTTGCAATATTTCCTATGTATATAGAAAGTAAAAATTCTGAATTTACCTTAATAAATAATATTATTTTTAGAGGATCAAAATTATTAAATAAATTTAAATTAAGACAATATCCTGCTTTAATTTGTGGCTGGCCACCTTCTCTTAGAGAAAAAATGATGTTTAATAAAAAACATGAAAAAGATTATCAAAAAATAACAAATATGTTTTTTAAAGAAATAGATAAAATTGCAGAAGAAGAAAAAATAAAATTTAGTGCGCTTACATATGTTTCTTCATTTGACAAATTAAAAAATAATGTTCCTGATAATTATAAAATATTTCCATATCTAAATGGCCTTGCATATCTTGATAATAAATTTGAAACATTTTACGATTATGAAATGAGCATGAAAAGTAGAGATAGAAAAAGAGTAAGAAGAGAAATAAAAAAAAATAAAGAATCTGGTGTAGAAATTATTAGATTAAATGATATTAGTGGTTATGAAAAAATATTTGCAGAATTGTTTTTAAATATGCTTGAAAAATATAATGATACAGAATCTCTTAAAGATGAAGAATATTTTAAGAATCTAAATAAGTATCTTAAAGGTAAATTTACTGCATACATTGCAAAACTTGATGGTGAGATAATTGGTTTTCAAATTACTTTAGGAAAAGAATACAAGCATGGTTATATGGTAGGACTTAATCATGAAAAAACAAAAGATAATTTCACATATTTTAACCTTTGTTATTATAATCCAATAGAAGATATGATAAAGGAAAAATCAAAAATTATGTTTAAAGGATTTACACATTTATATCTTAAACAAAAAAGAGGATCTAAATTAGATTATCCAGATTTAATGATTAAGACTTATGATAATAAATCCAAAATATTATTTGGAATTTTGATTTTGGTTAAAAAAATAAAAAATAAAATACAAAATATTACTAAAAGAAAAGAGAGATGAAAAAAATGGGAAAAAAATTCATATTAAATTTTACTCCAACAGGAATGATTCCAACAAAAAAAATGACACCTCACGTACCTATTACACCTAAAGAGATTATAAGAGAAATATTGAAATGTGCAAAATTAGGTGTAAATATAATACATATTCACGCAAGAGATGAAGTTACTGGAGAGCCGACTTATAAAAAAGAAGTCTATGGGAAAATAATAAAAGGAATAAGAGAAAAAAATAAAGACATAATTCTTTGTGTTTCAACTTCAGGTCGTAATTGTAATGAATTTGAAAAAAGATCAGAATGTATTGGTTTGAAAGGAAGACAGAAACCAGATATGGGAAGTTTGACTTTGAGTTCACTTAATTTCAATAAGCAGGCAAGTGTAAATTCACCTATTATGATAAAGAAATTAGCAAAAAAGATGCTTGATAACAATATTAAACCTGAATTAGAAGTTTTTGATTTAGGAATGATAAATTATGCAAAATATCTAATAAAAAAAGGATTGTTAAAGCCACCATATTATTTTAATTTGATTCTTGGAAATATAGCATGTGCACAAGCTGACATGATGCATCTTGGACTTATGATAAATGAATTGCCTCAAAATTCAATATGGTCAGTTGGTGGAGTTGGAAAAGCACAATTGGATATGAATGCATTATCATTAATTGGTGGTGGTGGTGTGAGGATTGGTCTTGAAGACAATATTTGGTTTGATCATGACAGGACTAAATTAGCAACCAATAAAGAAATGATAAAAAGAATTTTATCTATAAGCATTGCATTAGGGAAACAACCTTATTCTTGTAAAGATGCAAGGAAATTATTGAAACTAAAAAAATAAAAAGAAAATGAAAACTATTGATAGGATTAAAAAAAAATGGAAGTATCAAAATAAACTAGTGTTATTATTTGATGGTATTGCAAAATTTGGAATAAAATTTTATCCATTCATTGTTTTTGTAGAAGATGTTTTACATACAAAAATAAAAAAAAGAAAAGAATGTACTGTTAGGTATCTTTCTAAAAATGATATTGAAGAACTTGTTATATTAAGAGAGGAAAATATGCGTCAATATTATGTTGATAATTTTAATAGGGGAAATTATGCACTTGCAATATTAATTAATGGGAAAATATCTTGTTATACATGGTTTAGTACCAAATTATTTAATACAAAGCTAATAGAAAGAAAATTAGAGGAAAATGAAGCATATTTATTTGATATGTTTACGTCTCCAGATTTTAGAGGTAAAGGTTTGGCACCTTATTTACGGCAATATGTCTATAAAGAATTAAAAAAATTAAGTGTAAAAAAAGCATATAGCATAACTGCCTATGTTAATAATCCTGCAATAAGATTTAAAGAAAAATTAAAAGCTAAAAAATGTGAACTTTATTGGTTGATTACTTTTTTCAACAAATGGAAATTCAGATGGAAAATCAAGAATTATAAAGATGAGATAAAAAAATGATATTAAATAGTATATACGCTATATTAAAAGAATATAATAATCCTTCTTGGAGTAAAGAGAAAATAAAAAATATTCAATTAAGTAAATTAAAAAAAATAGTAAATTTTGCATTTGATAATATTCCTTATTATCAAAGTATGATGAAAGAATTAAATATTCTTCCTGTTGATATATCTACAGTAGAAGATTTAAAAAAATTATCAATAACAACAAAAAATGATTTAAGAAAAATAGATACTAAAGAATATACTTTTGGGGATTTGAATAAATTAATAAAAAATACTACTACTGGAACAACATCAGAGCCTTTTTCAATATATTCTACTAATAATGAATTTAGAATAAGGCAGGCAACAGAATTAAGATGTTTTTTTAAAAATGGATATAAACTTAGGGATAAAGTTTTGTTTCTTGGTCCTATATATCCACCATATAAAAACCAATTATCAAAAATAGGATTATACAGAAGAAAATTGATGAGCAGTTTTACTTCTGCAAAAGATCAAATCGAGTTTGCTAAAAAATATAAACCAAATATACTGCGAGGGTATCCATCATGTTTAAAATTATTTGCAAATGAATATAGAAAGCAAAAATGTGATTTCTTAAAAATAAAATCAATATTTTTAGGTGGAGAAGTATTGGATGATGAAACTAGAAAAATATTGGAAGATACATTTTCAAAAAATATAATTAATATTTATGGTTGTTGGGAATTTGGAAGGCTTGCATATGAATGTAATGAACATGACGGCCTTCATTTGAATGAAGACATGTTCATTTTTGAATTTAATGATACAGAGATTAAGGAAGAAAAAGAAATAATAGTAACTTCGCTTTTTTCTTATGCTATGCCTCTAATAAGATATAAGATGAGTGATAAAGTTGTACTTATAGAAAATGATAAAAAATGTTCTTGTGGATCAAATTTTAAAAAGATAAAATCTGTCAAAGGAAGAGTTGGAGATTATTATATAAAAAAAAATAATGAAAAAATTTCAGTAACAAATCTTACAGCTTTATTTAGGAAGTATGTTGATATTATTCCAACTCAATACAAATTTATTCAATATAGTTTAGATAATTCAGAAATTAAGTATATTAGAGAAAAGCCATTATCTGTATCAGAACTTAAAAAAATTAAAGATGCATATGAATTATATGTTGGGAAAATAAATATAAAATTTAGTAAAGTTGAAAATATACCTTATGACAAGTCAGGGAAATATAGATATTTTGAATCTAAAATAAAAAATTAACGAAAATGAAAATTTTCGACTTGCAAAGTCGAATGGTAGAGTTTATATTTATATTAATTAAAAGCATATAGTTAATTTAGACTTTACAATAAATAAAAAGATTTAAAACCTAATAGAATTACAATATAAAGATGGGATTTATTACACAAGCATTTAGAATAGGACCAAAACTTATTGGATATAAGTTGGCAAAAGTTAAATTGGCTAAAGCACCTATGCCTATAAATTTCACATTCTCAATTACTCATGCATGTCAATCTCTATGTAAAACATGTAATATTGGACTTGTTCATAGAAAACATCCAGAGAAAGTTAAGAATGAACTTAAAATTGATGAGATTGAAAAAGTTTTTAGAAGTATTGGAAAAAATAAAGTATATTTTTTTAATATAAGTGGTGGAGAACCATTTTTAAGACCAGATATAGATAAGATTATTGAATTAGCAATAAAGTATCTAAGACCTGCAATAATTCATACACCTACAAATGCACTTACTCCTGCATTAATTGAAAAAAAAGTAAGAAAAATTATGGAGATAATAGAAAAAGAATCTCCGCAGACTCATTTTACTATTAAACCTTCGTATGATGCTGTAGGAAAAAAGCATGATGTTATTAGAGGAGTAGAAGGGAATTGGGAAAAATTGATGGACACAATTACTAGATTAAAAGAAGTAAGAAAAGATCATCCTAATTTATATGTTGGAATTGGAACAGTGATTTCAAATTTTAGTATTGTTCATTTAAAAGAAACAGTAGAATTTTCTAAAACTCTTGGTGTTGATAGTTATATAAGTGAAGTTGCTGAACAAAGAGCAGAAATGACAAATGTTACAGATCCAATCACACCATCATGGAAAAAATATGAAGAAGCAATTGAATTTTTTAAAAATGAATCAAGACAACAGATGAAATCTAAGCCTTTACTTTCTCGTGTAACCTTATCAATGAGATTGGTCTATTATGATTTATGTATTCAGATATTAAAGCAAAAGACACAAGTGATTCCTTGTTATGGTGGTATCAGTAATGCTCATATGAATGCTTATGGAGATATGTGGCCATGTGCAATATTGGCATATTCTAAAAATATGGGAAATGTTAGAGATTTTGATTATGATTTTAAGAAAATATGGAATAAGAACGTTAAAACAAAAGAAATAAGAAAATATATTCATGATAAAAAATGTCATTGTCCTCTTGCAAATCAGACATATTCAAATATTCTACTTGATCCAAAATCACTTCTAAAAAGTATTAAGAATATGATTTTTGGTTAGAAAATTACAAAGTTTTTTTAAAATTAAAATAAAATTTAATTATTCTTCTAAAAATTGATTTATTGACAACATATAATGAGATGACATATATCATTAATCCAAATATCATTGTGAATCCAAGTAAAAAAATGTTACTTATATTGATATAAATTTTTAAGACAAGAATTGAAACTCCCATCAATAAACTAGATAATGGAATATATGAAAGATCTTTTATCATCCTTAATAATTCTAAATCAAGTATTTTTGTAGTTGCATAGAAATCAAAAATAGATTTTACAATAAATGAAAGTATAAGTGAATATGCAACTCCTTTAAGACCAAAAATTTTAGAAAATGGATGAATTGTACTAATAAGTATTATAATTTGGAATATTTTTATTTTTGATAATATATTTTGTTTTTTAGTTGCTAATAAGACTGAATTTGTAAGATTACCAATACTCATTGCAATACCTGAAATTACAAGTAATCTAAGTAGTGGTATTGCCTCCATCCATTTGTTAGTGTAAAGGATAGTAATTATTTCAGGAGAAAGTATAAATATTCCTAATAATGCAGGAATAATTAGAAGGCATGCATATTCAAATACTTTTATGAATGATTCTTTAATTTGTTTAAGATTATCTTGAATTGTTGAAAAAGTTGAAAACATAATTCTATTTAGTATTCTAGTTATATTTTTTGACATCAAAGTTGAAAACTTATTTGCAATGGTGAAATATCCTAAGGAGACTGTACCAAAAATTTTCCCAACATATCCTTCTACACCATATAATATAAAAAAAGTTAGTAATGCATATAGGACAATATCTTTTCCAAAAAGAAGACTTTCTTTTGCATATTCTTTATTGAAGTTAAAATTTGGACGATAATCACTTACTATCCATATTAGTATAAATTTTGATACAGACATAGAAAGATAACCAATAATTAGTGACCATACTCTGTAATTTAATAATGTTAGTCCAACTGAGATAATAAGATAAACTATCCAAGGTAGAACTCTTGGGTAGACTAAGCTTTTATAATCAAGATTTTTTTCTTTAATTGCAAAAGGAATTTTATCAAATGAAGATATGATTAATGAAAGGCTTAAAATTCTTATCATCCAAGTGATTTGTGGAAGTCCATAAAAATTTGAAATTAAGGGGGATATTAAATAAATGATAAGATACATGATTAGTCCAAAAAATATAGATAAGAAAAATGCAGTATCTAATTCATCTTTATTATTGTTCTTTTTTTGTATGATATATGAACTCATTCCAAAATTTGAAAATATAAATAGAAAATAGGTTACTAGGTAACAAATGGCCATTACACCAAAGTCTTCAGGTATAAGCAACCTTGCTAATATGATTGACGTAATGAAATCTATGATTTTCCATGCAGAAGTTGCTCCAAAATGCCATAGAAATCCTTTAGCTGCTTTGTATCTTAATGCCATCAATTTAGATGATAAACACAATAAATTTAAAAATGCTAGCTTTATTAGTAATTAACAGGTATATAATTTAGATTAAGTATATTATTTGGTCAAAGTGAAAAAAAGAAAAAACCAAAAACTAAAAAAAAGTTTTATGTGGTTCATATTATTAGCAATAGTCTATATTGTAGTTTCAAAAGACGGGTATCATCAATGGGATGAATCTTGTTTTTTATTTGAAGCATCATATGATTCTTCTTCTGCTTCATCTTGTTTTCCTCAACATCAATTTAGAGGAAATATATTGTTTTTGACATTACTTGTAGATATTTTTGGTAAAAGTCTGTTTTCATTATTTATGGTTGATTTGATTTATGCATTATTAGTTGTATTTTCTGGATATTTTGTCTATAAGATTTTTGAAGAATTATTTGAAAAAGAAAAGGCCAAATTATTTATTGTAATTTTTATGTCTCTTCCAGTTATATTATATTTAGGACATAAGAGCATTGCTGAAGTTCCAGGATTATTTTTAAGTACTGCTGCAATATATTTATTTTTATTAGGTCTTAGGAAAAATAATAAATATAGTAATTTGTTTTATATTTTAAGTTCAGTTTTAGTATTTTTTGCAGGAGTTGCGCGGACAGATGCTCCAATAATCTATGCTGGATTTCTAGCATCATTTTTTATATTTCCACCCAAAAAAATAGATAGGAAAATTTTGTTTAAAAATTATGTTATTATTACTGTTGCATTCATTATATTATTCTTGATTTTTGTCTTTATAATTAAATTCAATCCTTTTGAAAGATTTATTTCAATTGGTCCTAAATCTACAGAAGAAAATATATTTAGCAATGGATCAGGGAGTACTATTACATTTAAAGAAAGAATGTTAAAAAGGACAGTTAATATACCTTATTTTTTTATGAAAGATGTAATTCTTGCAGGTGGGTTTTTTTATATTTTATATTTTATTGGCTTATTTTCAAAAAAATATAATTTATTAAAATTTTCAGCATTGTGGTTCATTTTATGTACATTACCAACATTATTAGTAATCGGTTGGACAGAATCAAGATATTTTTATGTTCATGCTATACCATTAGCTATGATTTCTTATTTAGGATTTTTGATAATTTATGAAAATTTTGGAAAAATTTCAAAAAATTTTCAAAAAATTTCTTATGTTTTATTGATGATAATTCTATTGTCAAGCACAATATTTCCCTATTATATGGAACTTGAATTAAGTGAATATAAGATGACTGATATTGTTGAAAAATTAGTAATGGATTATTCAGCACCTAGTGCGTCTATTCCAAATATAGTAATAATTTCTCCTGATTCATATAGTGATTTTTCATTTTTAAGTTTTGTATATCCTTATTATTCTATTTTGACGTCAGAAGGAGAATATGATGCAGAAATAATAAAGAGAAATATCAATGATAAATATAGAGTAAAAAATTTGGAAGATTTAAGAAATATTAAAAGTAAAAAATTTTATATTTGTAATAAAAAATTTAGAAATGCGTTTTATTCAGAAATAAGAAATATATTTGGAAAACCAGATGTTTATGTTAGCGATGGGAAATGTGCATTAAGTTGGATGTGGAGCCATGAAAATGTCAATATGAATTTAATATTTGAAGATGATCCTTATTTAGTATTTGAAGTAAGTGTTTCTAATTAAGTATGAATATAATTATTTATTTTCTCAACAATTTCATCAACTACTTTTAAATTATATAATTTGAATCCATCATAAGTAATTATCCAATTTAGTATAAAAGAATATTTTTCATTGTTTTTAAGAGTCAAAAATAAATCCGGCATAGTCATAATTAGATTATTGTTAGAATTTTCCCCTAGCGGATCAAATAATATTATTTTTTCAACACGAATATCTTTACTGGTATAATTTAGAACCATTGGAGCATTTGTTTTATATCCAATGACATAGAATTTTCCAGTATTATTTATACTATCTAGAAAATTAAGTGTTGAATTTATATCATCAAATTCTAAATTGTTTGTTAGATACACCAAATATCCTTTTTTTGAGAGTTTATTTGATAAAATCTTATAGTATACATTATTTGCATCTTCATTTTCCATAAGGATGATAATAGGGTCTGAATCTATGTCTGGAAATTTACCTTGATAGTATAATTTTCCAGAAAGTACTTTATTTTCAATGGATATTTTAACTTCTTCTTTATAGAATTCATTGCTTTTTAGATTAGTAAAAATTACAGATAATAGTAAAGTTGCAATGATGTATAATATAATGAATCTAAGACTTTTGATGAATTTTTTTAATTTCTTTTTCCTCATGAGTTATCTTATTGGGATTAAGTGTTTATTAATTTTTTGAAAATATGGGTGGTATTGAAAATTTTGATTTAATTTATTTTTAATTCTATGAATTTTAACTTTTTTAAATATATGATTGATCTTCGGTCTATTATAGCAAGTTATTTTAGATAACTTGCATACGGAAAAAAGGCAGAGAATCTGCCTTTGAAAAAATATTGAAAATCAATTTAAATTAAGTGAAAATGAAATGAATATTAAATTAGATAGAAAGGTTTTTAAGTTTAGAATTAATTTGAAAAAACAATTAATAAGGGCTCATAGCTCAGTCTGGTCAGAGCGCTCGCCTCTTATCTTAAACGAAGTTTGAGAAACATCAAAAATTTTGTTTTTGAGGGCTAGCGAGATGTCGGGAGTTCGAATCTCCCTGGGCCCATTATTTTTAAAATTGAGTTAATAAATACCTACATCTCAATAAAAATCAATATTTAGAAATAATAAAATTAAGATGTATTTATTCTAAATTTGGTTTTATGTTTATCATCAATAAGAATTTTTGAAATTCTTAATAATTCTCTTAAAATTTTTCTCATGTATCTTAAGTCTGTGTTTATCTGTTTGCGATCAGTTTTCAAAATTCTTTCTGCATCATTAATACGACCTTCTAAAGCACTTTTTCCAGTTCTAAACCCTTGTTGTTCAAATCTTTCTAAATCAAATATAAATCCATGTAAAACTGTTGATAATTCCTTAACATAAGACGCATTTTTTAAAAAATCTTTAAAAGCAGCATCTAATTCAATATCTTCTTCTTTTAATACTTCTAATATTTTTTTATGCTTAATTATATCCATTTCAAAATAATAAAATAAAAATCAAATATTTAAAACTTGTGATGGAAAAATGAAAAAAACTTTCTAAATCATAGGATGATAATAAAAATACTTAAATCCTTCATATTTGATTTTATGTTTATGTTCTTCTAGTGCTTTTGGGTCTTCATCAATTAATTTATGTACTAATTTGACTGCAAGCTTTAGATTTTTATCAAGCCACCATCCCGAAATTATAGTTTTATCTTTTTCATTTACAAAGCATATTGTTCCAGTTGTATGTCCAGGAATATGTCTTATTATGAAATTTGTTCCAATTAGTGGTTCTTTATCTTTTACAAAATCTCCAATCTTCCAAGTATCATATCCTGCATTTTTGTAATACTTAATAAGCGAGTCAGGAAATATTTTCATGAATTTTTTCTTTCCATAATCATTTTTATGCAATCTTATTAGAGGAGTATTACCAAATTTATTTTTAATATATTTCTGTATTTCTGGTGCAAGTTCACTATGATCAAAATGGTAATGTGAAAAAATGATTTCTCTTATTGTTTTATTTGGGAAATATTTATTCATTGCTTTTTTTATTAATTTGATATTATTTGTTTCTTTGAATTTATTTCTAAAAAAAGGGAGTTGAGAATTATATTTAGGACCACAATCAATTAGATAAATTCCTTTATCTGAATCAATCATATAAGAATACACACCAAATTGGGGATATTTGCCAAGAAGGACATCAAATTTTAGCAGAACCCTTATTACTTTTACTTTGTTATTTTTTTTAAGTATAACGTCTGTTATCATGTTCATCTAATTGCTCAATCAATCAATATTCCAACTGGACAGTGATCAGAACCCAATACATCTGGCAGAATGAAAGCATCTTTTAATCTGTCTTTTAGTGATTTTGATGCTAAAAAATAATCTATACGCCATCCTACGTTGTTTGTTCTTGCATTAAACATGTAACTCCACCACGTATAATTATCGGGTTCATCAGGATGGAATTGCCTGAATGTATCAATTAATCCTGCATCCATAAAATTTGAAAAACCAAGTCTTTCTTGATCTGTAAAACCTGCGTTTCCAGGTTTTGTTGCTGTAGTCATATTTGATTTTGCATTTTTTATATCAATTTCTTTATGTGCAACATTTAAATCACCACATAAAATGACTGGTTTTTTCTCTTCAAGTTTTTTTAGATATAATAATAGTGCTTTATCCCATTCTTGTCTATCAACAAGGCGTAGAAGTCCACGTTTGGAATTTGGTACATATACGTTTACTAAATAATAATTGTCAAACTCTACAGTTATTGCACGTCCTTCACTTTTATGGTCATCATTATCTATGTCATATGTAACATTCAAAGGTTTAATCTTTGAAAAAATTGCAGTTCCAGAATATCCTTTTTTTTCTGCACTATTCCAGTATTTATGATCATAACCAACAAGATTCATATCAACTTGTTCAGGTCTTGCTTTTGTTTCCTGTATACATAAAACATCAGGATTTTCTGTTTTTAGAAAGTCCATAAATCCTTTTTTTAGTACTGCTCTTATTCCATTTACATTCCAAGATATTAATTTCATTTTAATATTTTTAAAAGAGAAATCCTATAAAAATATTAGGTTTATGGATGAGTTAGAAATTAATGTTGTTAATATGTTGTTTTGGAATTAATGAATTTAGGAATAAATAAAAAAAATTAGTTTCGTTAGAATTATGAAGGATTTGTCAAGACAAATCCTTCTATGGTAGATTAAGTGCGAAGCACTTATAAGATTAATTATGAAAAAGATTCAAGTAAAGAGAATCCACAAATAACAGATTAGAAAAATATTTTTTACAATTTACTCAATTCACTCTCAACTCTTCCTTTCCAGGAATCAATCATGGTTAGGATCATTTCGCTGATTTTCTTTTTGTCTTTTATCTTATATCTAAATACATATCCACCAGTATCAAGATTATTTTGTCTTCTATTTAGAATTTCTTTTTCAAATAATTTTTTTAGTGATCTTTGTACTGTTGACAAGTCAAATTTTAGTTTATCAGAAATATCTGATGTCATGAAATATTCTTCAGGTTCATTCATCAAGAAATGAAATATTTTAAGGTCTGATTTAGTAAGACCAAAACTACATTTAATTACATCATCAATAAAGAATTTTTTACATGCAAAGTCTATCATAGTAAACAAGGTATTTGAATTAGTTTTTATATTTTTCCAATGTACTGTCAAAAAACGGCAGTTTATTGCAGTTCAACAATATACTTAAAAATAAGTTTGAACTGTCTACTAGTTATCAAACATTTAATGGAGGAAATTTAAAATGGCAGAAATAAATATTACAAGTGAAAATTATGAAGCAGAAGTAAAGAATTCAGATATCCCGGTTATCGTAGATTTTTGGGCAGAATGGTGTGGTCCATGTAAAATGATGGGACCAGTTTTCGCAGAATTAAGTGAAGAATATACCGGAAAATTAAAATTTGCAAAAGTTGATACTGAATCACAACCAGATGTTGCAGGTCAGCACCAAATAAGAGGAATTCCATGTTTAATTGTCTTTAATAAAGGAGAAGAAGTCGATAGAATTGTTGGTTTTGCTCCAAAAGAAGCAATGAAGGAAAAAATCGAAAAAGTACTTGGCTCAATTTAATTTTTTATTTTTTTAAATTTTAATTTCATAGTTAATTGTATTTTCCAAAATATCTCTTAAAATTTCTAATATCTCTATTACCATTAACACAACGCTTAATAATTTTATTTACAAAATAAATAAATTTAAAAAATTAAGTATCTTTATTTAAATATATTTTGTAGTTGTAATGTTAATGTTTAATATTCATAGATTTTTTTTTGTTTTCCATAGTGAATATTAAGAATTTTTTCACTACATACTTTTTATTATCTAAAGTATTAAAACAAAAGGGGAAATAAAAAAATGAAAAAAATACAATTTAGTTTATTAATTATTATGTTCACTTTAATTTATAGTTCTTATGTAATTGCAGATAATATTTTAATGTCTAATCATGGTTCAAATGTTTTACAATTATCAGATAATACTTTATTATCAAATGGAAATATAACAGTGGAAATATGGGATTCACAAGCAAATGGAACAAGTCTTTATTCAGAAAATTATATTAATGCTATAAATAATGGAGGGTGGAATGTCATTTTAGGATATAATGATTCAAATCCCTTAACAATTGAATATGGAAAAAGATATTATTTAAATTATTTAATAAATAATGAAAATGTAACATTTCAAAATATGATTGGTGAAATAGATGAAAGACAAGCATTTTATTCATCTGTAGGAAAAATTAATAGAACTTCATTACAAAGTGATATTGCTACTTGGACTAATATCAATAATGATGCTACTTTTACTTCAGGTAATGTTGGAATAGGAACTGTGAATCCTAGTTTTAATCTTGATATTAATAATACTAATGCTATTGCAAGGATTAAATCCACAGATGAAGATAGTTATGCAATATTAAAAATTGAAAATGATGAACAAGAATGGAGACTTCAAACAAATATAGATGATAGTTTTTATCTAGTTGATCAAACAGAAGGAAATACGCCTTTTATTGTTTATTCTAATGCAACACATAATAGTTTAAGTTTAAATAAAGGTGGTGTTACGATTAATGGGAATAATAATGATGTAGATTTTCGTGTAGCAAGTGATGTAAATCCTCATGCATTTTGGGTTAGAGGAAGTGACAGTTATGTGGGTATTGGTACAAATAGTCCTAGTGTTAATCTAGATATTAATAGTAGTAATACTATTGCAAGAATTAAATCTACAGATGAAAATAGTTATGCATTATTAAAAATTGAAAATGATGCACAAGAATGGCGACTTCAAACAAATATAGATGATAATTTTTATCTCGTTGATCAAACAGAAGGAGGAAAAACACCATTTATTGTAAATACTAATGCAACACATAATAGTTTAAGATTACATAAGGGAGCAGTTGTAATTAATGGAAATAGTAATGATGTTGATTTTCGAGTAGCAAGTGAGATAGACCCTTATGCATTTTCAGTTAGAGGAAGCGATAGTTATGTAGGTATTGGCACAACTAACCCACAAAGAAATGTTCATATAACTGATACTATGAGATTAGAACCTAGAAGTGCAGCACCAAGTAGTGCGAGTTTAGGTGATTTATATGTTGATTCAGACTCAAATGAATTATGTTTTTATGATGGTTCTTCTTGGACTGGTTTAAAATCAGATGGTGTATGTATTTAAATATGAAATCAAGGTTTTTTTCAATTTTTTTTATAATTTTAATCATTACTCCTATTGTATATGGTAATAGTACTGATCCACCAGCTTATGTTTTAGAAGTAGGGTATGATAATTTAACATTTTTTGATGACTTTGATAGTAATGATACTATTGATTTTGATCTTAGTGGAGCAGAAGGATTTAATTGGTATCCTCAAGATTTTTTTGGATCACCAACAACACCTTCAAATGAAATACAGATTTCAGAATCTGAATCGTTACTTACATTACATGGTGATAATTTTTCAAAAATAAATTCAGCAGTATATGGTGATGGCCCTTTAAAAGTCGTTGGTCACACATTTAGTGGTGGTGGATATTTTGAAGCTAATATTTCTTTTGATATTGCATTGTATAATTCTAGTCAAAGAGGTGGACCTGCTTTTTGGTCTATGGCAGCTGAACATATGGGTTCAGATAGTCCTGAAGACGCTCAATGGCCAGGACAAGAAGATTGGTATAAACATTTTATTGAAGTAGATTTTTTAGAATATTTTGTAGGTCATCCTCAAGGACCTGATACATATCATGCTTCTATTATTGATTGGTATGGATTCTATGATGACTCTGTTGAATGTCCAGGAATAGGATTATGTGATAGCAATAATATGGAAGTGGATAGTTCAGATTTTTTAAATAATATTGTTGAAGTTCCAACGGATACTAATTTTAATCAATCTCATACATATGGTGCTTTATGGGTGCCTTCTCTTGATGGTGAATTTGGATATGTTCAGTTTTATTTTGATGGTGAACCTACAACGAGCAATGTTACTTGGGTGGGTTCTCCACAAAATAAAGACCCACCTCCAGGTCCTGGAACTCCATGGACATTTAGTATTATAGATCAAAATCATTTAGTAATTAGTCTGTATACCGGAGGTGGAATACCTATGTCTGTGGATTGGGTTAGAGTTTTTCAATCCTCTGAAACATTGAACACATGTTTTAATTATAATAATTTTTGTCAAGAATACTTTACATATAATGAATGTTTAACACCACCAGAGGAAATTTGTGATTTAGGTAGGATTGATGAAGATTGTGATGGTGAACAAAATGAAGATTGTGAATGTAATGATATTGAAAGTGAAAAATGTAAATCCTTTTTAATTGCAAACACATCATCTTACAGAATTGGATTTAATGGATTAGGGATGACTGGAAATAATTTAAATTCGTCTTTATATAATGCATCTAATCATATATTTTATAATACAAATAGATTTAGAAATGGAAGTACAAATTTATATTATTTTTCAAATTTAAATTTTTCTTCATTAGCATTAGAATCTGATACATCTCAAGAAGAAATTGATAATGATAATGATGAAGGTGGTAGTAGTGGTGGTAGTAGTGGTGGTAGTAGTAGTTATTCATCTGGTTCATCAATAAATAAAAATAATAATAGTATAATTGATCAAGAAAAAAAATCATGGGTTAATATACCAAAAAATAAAATGTTGTTTTTTGACATTCAATCAAATTTAATAAATATAATTAACGTATCTTTTAATGTAATTAATTTTGAAAAATATATACAATTACAAATAAATAAACATTCAGAGTTACCAAAGAACATTAGTCTTCCAAATGAAAATTTGATTGATATATTTTCTATAGATAAATATGGAATAACAAATGAAAATATAACAGACATTAAAATTAAGTTTTATCTAAAAAAATTAGAATATAAAAATATTCAAACAGAGAATGTAAATTTATTAAGATATAATGGAAAAAATTGGGAGAAATTAAATACTAAATTAGTAAATGAAGATTTAGATAAATTATTTTTTGAAGCAAAAACACCAGGTTTTAGCTATTTCGTTATTGTTTCAAATGATTCAATACCTAAAAATATATCAACA
>JABHHN010000028.1 GCA_018671515.1 archaeon
ATTGAAGCATTATGTATGACATAATCACTTAGCTCTCTTAATTTTATATTATCACTATTATCAATGTATTCAATTGCTTTTAGAAGAACACCAATAATGTCTTTTCGAATTATTTCATTCATCTATCCTATCATTTTTTTAAAACTATTTAAGTCTTTTGAAAAAATTCACAAACGCAAGTTTTATAAACGAAAATCCATATAAAATTATTTAAAAAAGAGGGAATAATGTGAAAAAAATGAAACATTTGTTTCTTATTGTAGCTTTAGCTCTTTTTTCTACTATAGTAAATGGTCAACTTCTTGAAGGTAAAAATGAATTTGGTGCAACACTTATAACACCATATTTTGGTTTCTCAAGTGAAGATGTTTTTGATATAGAATTTACAACAGAAGAAGCATTAGTTTTATGTAAATATAGTAATAATAATGTTGATTTTGATAGTATCCAAAATCCAAATAATTTTTTTGAAACTACTGATAAACACACTCACAAATTAAATGATTATGACGACATGCAAGGAATATACAATCAAGAAAAAGAAATATTTGTAAAATGTGTCAATGAATCTGATTATGTCAATGAATATTATCCAATAAGAATTCCTCTAATTATTGATAATACACCTCCTATAATTGAAGATTTCGGAGCAGATCCAGAAAAAGTCATTGAAAATTTAGAAGTAAAATTATTTATTGATACTGATGATTTTTCAAGATGTAGATTTGATGAAAAAGAGAACAGATTTGATTTGATGAAAAATGATTTTGAATATCTTTCACCAGATGATTATAAAAAAAAGAATTTTAGAGAATTAACAACGACAGGAGAACCAAATATTGCAGATGGAAATTCATATAGTTTTTTTGTTGCTTGTCAAAATGTTCTTGGAGAAACAACTGGCACAAAAGAAATTAAATTTGATGTTGACTTAAGTGTAGAAAATGAAATATTAAGTATTTCTCCAATTGATGAAATTTACAATTATACTGATATATTCATAGATATCAAAACAAATAAAAATGCTGAATGTGAAATAAATAATATAGATCAAGAAATAATCAATTATGGCAATAGAAAAAATCATGAATTCATTCTTAGTGATCTTAAAGAAGCAATATATTCTATAGATGTATTGTGTAGATTTGATTTAGGTGGACCAGATAAAACTGCAACTGCTAGTTTTACTATTGATCAGACTCCACCATCTAATGTTACAATTGAAACAGAAACAAAAATCTGTAGTGACAAAAATGAATTAGATGCAAAATTTAATGCACAAGATAATCATCAAATAAGCCATTTTAAATATAGTATTTTTCGTGATAGTACAGCAGTTATAACTAATAAAACCACTAAAGAAAAAGCAAATGAAAAAATAAATCTAATAAGTGGAAAAACCTATACTTGGAAAACTATTGCTGTAGATTTAGCAGGAAATGAAGGTGATGAAACTACAAGTGAGACAATCAATATATTAAGTGAAAATGAGACTGAATGTATTGAATATGAAGATGCAATAATGTATATTTATAATAAAACTCTTTCAAGTGGAGATATTCAAGTGACATTAAGTTGTATTGAATCTGATGGTTCATCTTGTCCAACATTAGAATATGCAAAATATAATGATATAAGTGGAGAGTGCAATGAATGCTTTAGTTGTAGTTCTACATCTTGTAAACTTTGTAATTATACCTCTTATTTTTCTCCAATTACTTTCTTTGAAGATGGAACAATTTGCTTTAAAGCTGTTGATAAAATGGATCAACCCCATGTAGGTTCAAAACATATAGGTGTGTCATCTAATCAATGTACAAAATTCCCAGATGGATGTTGTGTTGATGATTTTGATGGATTATGTGACACAGATTGTTTAGGTACAATTGATCCAGATTGTGAAGAAGAAATAGTAGAAGAAAAAGATACTGATTTAGATAAAATACCTGATGAATGGGAAAAAAAGAATGGTCTTAATTTTACAGACCCAAATGACGCAAATCATGACTATGATAATGATACCCTAACAAATTTAGAAGAATATAATCTTATTGAAATCTATGATAAATCTACTGATCCATACAACAATGATACTGATGATGATGGGTTTAGTGATGATTTAGAAATAAAAGAAAAAACTAATCCTACTTTATTTTCTTCTAAACCTAAAATTAATGAAGAACCAGAGGAAAAATCTGAAAAAAAAGAAGAAACGGAAGAGGAGTCTGAAAAAGAACCAAAAAAAGATAGTACAAATCCAATAATATTAATAATAGGTGGACTAATTTTTGTTATAATTTTTATTGGTATAATTGTTGTTTTAATGAAACCAAAAAAAAAGGGAAATAAAAAAAATAAAA
>JABHHN010000029.1 GCA_018671515.1 archaeon
TAAGATTATTGATATTGAAGTAAGTATTACTAAAAATTGGAATCTACATCCAGTCTTAACGTAGATAAATAATTTATTAGTAGGCATTTTTTCTAGATAAGACAACTATCACTGTCAAAAGCATAATTTTCAGATCGAAGAATAATGACCAATTTTTTATATAGTGAATATCATGTTCAATTCGTTTTTGCATTTTTTCATTTGTATCAGTTTCACCTCGCCAGCCATTGACCTGGGCCCAGCCTGTGATCCCAGGTTTTACTTTATGCCGTAACATATAACCATACACTTTTGTACGATGTTCTTCTGTCAGTGCAATTGGGTGTGGTCTCGGTCCAACAATTGACATCCGTCCCTGCAACACATTAAAAAATTGTGGTAATTCATCAAGGGATGTTTTTCTCAAAATTGCACCTAATTTTGTCACTCGGGGATCATTTTGAATTGCCTGTGTAAATTCATTCGTACCATCCTCTACGACTTTCATTGATCTAAATTTCCAGATAAATATTTCTTGGCCATCCACTCCAAATCTTTTTTGTTTAAAAATTATTGGTCCTTTTGAAGTAATTTTTACAAGTATCGAAATTATTATTAATGGAATTAATATCAACACCATTATAATGGACCCAAGAATCAAGTCTTCTATCCGTTTAATCCAGGAATCTATGCCATAGAATGGACTTTCAAATATACCAATCGCGTGTATTCCGTCAAAATCAATCCAATTAGAGCGTAAAATATCAAAAGTAAAGTAATCCGGAACCCAATAAACCGAAGTTGTAGTATTTGAAAAGAGTGTAATTAACTCCTTTATTCTGTCAACAGAACTAATTGGTAGTGCAATAAATATTTGATCTACATCATGGTTTTTTGACAATTCAACAAGCTTCTCTGGAGTACCAATTATTTTAAGATCTGCTAAATCTGAGATCGAACTGCCAACCTCTTTATTATCATCAAAGAAACCACAAATCTTTATACCCATCCAAGGTGATGATGTAATTTTCTGAGCAAGATTTACACCCAATTCACCAGCCCCAATAATGGCCACTTTCCGCATGTTCCAGCCAAATTTTCTTAACTCCCTCAAAACAGATCTAAAAACCATTCGAAATCCAAATAGTAGTAATATTGGCACCGCAAACCAACCAAGTATAATTAATCTTCTCACACCAGGGAGAAGTTTGAAAAAATAGATGGCAATCATTACAAAAACAAAGGCACCAAACCATGACCAAAATATTCTGAATAATTCAGTTTTTATTGAAGCTGAACGCCAGGAAGAATATAATCTGGTGACATCGGCAAAAAACATAAATGAAACTACAGATACAAGTATGGGTATTATCGTGTGATCTTGAAAACCACCCTCGTAATAATGCTCAATGAATAACCATAACGATAGCGTAATCATAATCCCGTCAATAATTTTTATTAAAAATATTAATTTAGATTGATGGGGATATATTTTATTATCAGTCATTTTTAGTCGTGATCAGGTTTTGGATCTCTTAAATCTGTTCAGCTAGATAGTAGTTTATCAAAATATTCAATAGTTCTTTTTAAACCTTTGGCTAGATGAATTTTAGGTTCCCAGTTTAATTCTTTTTGGGCTTTTGAAATATCGGGTTTTCTACGGGTCGGATCGTCTTGAGGAAGGGGTCTAAACTCAATTTTCGCGCTTGAGCCCACAAGTTCAATTATTATTTTGGCAATTTCAAGCATCGTATGCTCATTTGGATTGCCAAGATTGATAGGCCCAGTTAGATGATTATCTGTACTCATGAATCTGACAAAACCATCAATTAAATCATCTACATAACAAAAGGATCTTGTTTGTTTGCCATCTCCATAAATTGTGATAGGTTTTTGTTGTAATGCCTGGACTATAAAATTCGAAATAACTCTGCCATCATCAGGATGCATTCTGGGGCCATAGGTATTAAATATTCTAACTACTTTAATATTTAGTTGAAATTGCCGGTGATAATCAAAAAATAATGTCTCAGCACATCTTTTCCCTTCGTCATAACATGAGCGAATACCTATCGGGTTTACATTGCCCCAGTATGTTTCTGTTTGAGGGTGCTCTTTGGGATCTCCATAGACTTCACTGGTAGATGCCTGAAGAATTTTAGCATTTTTCCTTTTTGCCAAATCGAGCAGATTTATAGCACCATGAACACTGGTTTTTGTGGTTTTTACAGGGTCAAATTGATAATGAATTGGTGAAGCTGGACAGGCTAAATTAAAAATTTCATCAACTTCATGATGCAGAGGAATAGTAATATCATGGCGGATGAGCTCAAAATATGGATTATCAAGTAGATGAACTATGTTATCTTTTGAACCAGTGAAAAAATTATCAACACAAATTATATCATTACCATTTTCAAGTAATTTGTCACATAAATGTGAACCAAGAAAACCTGCCCCACCTGTGATGAGTATTCTTTTATTATGTAAAGTAGATTTCATTTGATCCTAATAATTTATATTATATATTAATAACTCTTTGATAAGCATTCAATAAATTCTTTTCTTGTTTTTCCCAACAGAAATCATGCCGAATTTTATGTAATGCATGGGATCCAAGTATTTTTCTTAGTGCTGAATTACTTAATAATTGATACAATTTCTCACCAAAATCAGTACTGTTGTCGGGTTTAGCAAATAATGCAGCTCCTTCAGAAATCCGACGATTTTCTTTTAGGTCAAATTGAACCATTGGTATTGAATAAGACATATACTCAAAGATTTTTCCCATTGTTGAAAGCTGGTTAAACTCATTATCACTATCTGGAACTACTCCAATATCAAATTCATTTAATATTTGTGATAAATCATTACCCCATAAACGACCATGAAATGTAAAATAGATATCTAATTTTAACTTTTCTACCAAGTGTTTAATATTTAATAACTCAGGACCATCACCAATGATTGAACAGATAAATTTAATTCCATTGTTTTCCTTAATTAAAAATTCAACGGCATAAACAAATAATGATAATCCATCATGTTTATCAATTTCCCCCAAATAGCCAATAGTAATTTTCTTATTTGATTTAATCATATCTTCGTGCAAGTTGCGACTATATATTGAATTTCTGACAATAAATATATTTTCAACCTCATGGTTACCACGTTTAATAGCAATCTCTTTGTACGATTCATTTGGCGAGATAATAACATCAGCAACTTTAAAAGCAAATCGTTCTATGATTTTCATGATAAAGCTAAAGATTTTTTTATCACCATATTTTACATTGAATAATTCAGGGTTTAAATCGTGGTGATCAAATA
>JABHHN010000030.1 GCA_018671515.1 archaeon
GCACCATTTTTTCTTTCTTTTACTATATGCCATTGTATATTCTCCATAGCACACCTATAAAGTTTTTGTCACTGTGACATCATTATGGTTTAGAACATAGTTTTTGGAATTAGTAAGATTTAAATAAGTGTTTAGATGAATAATTTATATGGGTTTATTCTCAGGTAAAAAAAAGAGGGGAAGTAGTAGTGATGAACAGATAAAAGAATCTCTAAAAAAACTTCCTGAAATAAGAGAAAAAATTTCAATTTCTGAAGATATTGAAAAAGATTCCAAACCTTTTTTTAAATTAATGAGAAAAGTACTTTCAAAAAAATATAAGGTTAAGTATGAATTTACATATGAAGAATTAAATAAAGATATTTCTAGAAAAAGAATTACTGAGAAAGAAAAGATAGCAATAAAAAGTTTTTGTGATGATTTAATAAAATATGAATTCTCAAATTCAAATAATTCAAATGAAAAATTATTGGAAATAATTGATTCATTTGAAGATATTGTTTTTGATGGGAAAAAAGACAATAAGAAAAAAGAAAAAAAGATAATTATAGGAAAACCAAAGGAAATCATTGAGGAACCTGAAGAAGAAAATAAAGTTTCTAAATTTACATCAATATTTTCAAAAAAGAAAAAAGAAGAAGAAGAAAAAATAGAATCAATGGATCATAAGGAACATATGATTCCAGAACCACCCAAATTAGATGTTATTGAAAAAGAGGTAGAAGAAGAATTAAAACTTCCAGACATTGATGATCTTTATAAAAAAGAAGATATGGAAAAAAAGATTGATATTCTAATCAATGAAGAAAATAAGATTGAAAAAAAGAAAAAAGAAGAAGATAAAGTATCAAAAAAATTAAATATTACTGATTCAAAAATTCCAGAACCTCCTGAATTAGAACTAATTAAAGAAAAAGAAATTTTAGTGCCAGTTCCAGGTGCTAAAAAAGAAAAAAAATTAGATTTAAAGATTGATAAAAAAGAAGAAGAGAATTTAAGTCTTCCAGAACCACCAGATGAATTAAAAGAGAAACATAAAGCAGATAAAAAGAAATGGAAAATAACAGATATTTTCAAAAAGAAAGAAGAAGAAATAAATTTAGAAGAAGAATTTAAAGATGATAAAGAGCAAGAAAATCAAAGATTTTCTGCTCCTAAAAATGAAAGCATTTTTCCGGAGATTAAAGAAAAGTTATTTTTCAAAGATATTGTAAAAAATGGAAAAGAAGATAAGGATGTTCAAGAAAATGATCTTCCATTTTTTGAGGAAGAAAGTAAAGATTTACCAATAAAACAGGAATTAAAAGAAATTTTATCTGAGCCTCCAACTGAAAATGAATTAAAAGAGACAATTGTAGTAGGAGATTCAAAACCAGTGAAGGAAGTTGTGAATTTTGCATCAATTAAAAAGAAAAAGACTGTTAAAAAATCAGCTAAAAAAATAGTTAAAAAGAAATTATCTTCTAAAAAAATTAAAACTTTAATTGAACCTAAAAAATTAAAAAAAATAACTAAAAAAACAATTTTAAAATCAAAACCAGTTAAAAAATCAAAATTAAATGTAAAAAATAAAATTGTCAAGAAAAAAACTATTTCAAAAAAGAAACCAATTATAACAAAAAAATCATCTATAAATAAGGAATCAATTGTAAAGAAAAAACCAATAGTAAAAAAGAAAGTTAAAGCAGTAAAATCTAAGAAAAAATCAAATCCTAAATTAAAATCTAAATTATCTGAACTTCCATCTTTTAATGTAAAAAAAGACATGAAGTCAGATATTAAATGTAAAAAGAAAAAAGTAAAAAAATCATTGACAGATATAATTTCTAATATCAAAACAGATAAAAAATTAATTTCTAAAGAACAGGATTTCTTGATAAAGAAAGAAAAATTATTGATAAAAGAAAAAGAAAACCTTAAAAAAATAGCTAAAGGGAAAGAAAAAGATCTTCCAAGATTAAAAAAATTCAAAGTAGAAATAGATTCAAGACAAACAGAAATTATGAAAAAATTAAAGCAATTAAATGCAAGGGAAGAGGATCTTAAAAAGAAAGAAGAGTCTTTGATGAAACTTAAAAAAGAAATGGATAAAATTAAGGTTGATGTCAAAGATAATGAGAAAAAATTATCAGAAAAAGAGAAAAAGATTCTTGATAAGGAATCTACAATGCTAAAAATCGAAAAAGATCTTAAAGAACAGAGTGAAAAATCAATTCAACAAATTGAAAATTTTAAAAAAGATCTTGAAGAAAAACAAAAACATTTCCTTGCATTACAGAATTTTTATAGAAAAAGAGAAAATAAGATGTCAGTAGAAGAACATAATTTTTTAGATGAGAAAAGAAAAAATATAAAATTAATCACCAAAAATATCGAAATTCATAAAGGGATGCTAGAAAAAGATCTAAAAATAACTGATGGTCATATTGATGCAATAAAAAACAAATTAGAATCTATGACTAAAAAATTGGATGAAGAATCTGCAAAATCTTCCATAAATGAAAAGGAATTAAAAAATATAGAAATGCAAGCTGCAAAAAAACTTAAATTTTTTGAAAATACTAAAAAAGATTTTGAAAAAAAGAACCTTGAACTTGAAAAAATATCTATTCAACTT
Organism: archaeon; assembly: GCA_018671515.1. Taxonomy (GTDB): domain Archaea; phylum Nanobdellota; class Nanobdellia; order Woesearchaeales; family GW2011-AR15; genus JABHHN01. The sequence goes on from JABHHN010000030.1 coordinate 2,618, forward strand.
GACAAAGAAGAATTAAAAAATATTGAAAAAAATAATGTAGTAGAAAAAATAGGTTTGGATTTGGAAAAATTTGAATCAAAATTAAATATTAAAGAAAAAGAATTAGATGATGAAGATATGGAATTATGGACTGTTCAGGCAAAAGCTGAAAATATTAAATTAATTCTTACCGATAGAGAAAGAGAAATAAAAAGAAGAGAATCATCATATGAAGTTGAAATAAAAAGATACAAAGATCTTAAGCATGAAATAGAGAAAAATATTAGAGCTAAAAAATATGAAATAAAGAAGCTTGAAAATAAAATAAAGAATGCTTCAAAAAGAATCAAAATAAAAGAAAATGATTCAAATCTTCTTGGAGAAGGACTTTATTATTTAGGAGAAAAATTATATGGTGTAGATTATGAATTAGATTTAGGAGATGATTCTGATATTTCTGGAATTTCTAAAATAAATTCTTCATTTTCACCAGGTATCGGTTCCCCTCAACTTTTAGAGATATTTAGAAGATTAAATATAGGAAAAATTGCATTAAGTAAGTTTCATACAGAAGAAGCTAAGAGAATTTACCAAGATATAAATGAAATATATGCAAATATATCAGAAGAAGAAAAAGATGATGCATATTCTGAAATTGTCAGGGTTTTTAAAGATCTTATAATGCAACCAGAATCAGAAAGACCGGTATTAATGAATAATAACTTAGATGAATCAAGAAATAATTTATCCACAATTTATGAAATAGATAATATTGATAAATTGATAGAAGAATTTCAAATAACTATTCAGAATAAAAAAATTCATGAGTCTGAAAAAATTTATCAGCAGATACAGAATGCATATTCAAGTTTAACAGAAGATAAGAAAGATATGTATTATCCAAAAATAATGCAAGTCTATAATCAGATACTAGGTTCTCAAATGCATCATGAAGCTGCAACGTTTTAGAATTAGAAAATAAATTTTATTTTTATTTGAAAATTTATAAAGTAGAATTAGGATTATATACCAATTCTCTGTGTTTTCTTCTTTCTGCATTAAAGGTTTTTAAATTTTCATTATATGAATTTGATACAGTAGGGAATAATTCTTTAGTCATTTTTAATTCTCCTAATAAATTACTTTCATTTTCATCATTTTGTTCATCTTCATTATATAATTTGCTTAGTTTTTTATTCCAATTAACAAAAAATTCAGATCCAATAACTGCAAGTGGTATTGCAAAAGCTCGACCACCTTCAAAAAATGGAAGTAATAAACCAGCTAGGCCACCTGCAATTGCACCATATAATCTTGAAGTACTATTACCCTCTTTCATATATTTTTCAAAATTATCTCTATTAATGTAATTATCCAAAGGTCTTGATAAATGTTCACTAAAACTGCCTTGTACACTTGATATATATTATTTTAGAATACCAATTCTTTCTTCTAATGCTTCTTTTTCAGATTTTTCATATCTAGTTCCACTACCTTGTAAATCTAACCATTGATATACACTTGCAAAGTTTTTTTTTTCTTGTTCTCCTATAAGAAGATACATTTTCATTTCATCATGAGAAATATGTATAACATCATCTAGCTTTTCATCTACAGTTTTTAGTAATTTATCTAATGAAGGTGCAATTGGATTATGACTCATATCATTAATTATTAAGAGGAAGTATATAAATCTTTCTATTTTAACTACTAAATAATGGTTACAAAATAAATAATAAGAAAAAATATCTAAAAATAGTTTGATTTTTTTTTTTTCTTAAATAAATTTTTATATTAATAAATCATCTTTAATGATATGACCGTTGCTAACTTTTTAAAGGAAATAATTACAAAAAATGCAGCATTTTTGCTTGTTGCAACAATTTTTATTGCAATACTTGTTTATATACTATCACTTCCACCAACTTTTAGAAAAATATTCTTACCTTAATGATACCGTGCATTGCCTCCAATATAATTTTTGGTCATCATTCTTATGTTTCTTTCATTCATTTCAGGATTTTGTATGTGAAAAATTTCATGTGTCATAACTTCATGATAATCATTTCCAGATAAAGTATTTAATATTTGTATTCTATTTTGATAAATGAAAGCTCTCCCTAATACATTATCTCCTAAGACATGTTGTGGGACAGTCTCAACTGTAATTCCAGTAGGAAGATACATAGAATTTATTCTACTACTCTCTCCATTAAGTAGAAGATCAGCAGGAGAATAATTTGGTTTTATTTCTTTTTTAAAATCTTCTGGATTTTTCTTTTTATATACAAAATATTTACCATCGGAGATTTCATAAAGGATAATTTTAGGGCTATTATTTAGGGATAATTCTTGATCTAGTAGAAGCCAAGGTTCATTAATATTAAATTTTTCTTTTGTCTTATCTTTTACGATCAAAATTTCTTCTTTTTGTTGTTTCCAAAGAATTTCTAGGACTTCATCTAATGAAAATTTTCCAGTATTTAGATTATTAATATTAGTAATTTTTTTGGAATTAGTATTATCTTGAGAAATATAATTCTTCAAAATATTTTTTTCATAGATTTCAATATTCTCTTGTCTAATATTTTCTTTTTTTCCAAAAATTCTATCTTTGAGTTGTGAAATTTGATTATTCATGTTATTGTGCCTTTTTTCAAATATTTTTTCTGGCTAGTGCAAAGCACTTGTCTATATATAAAAGAATTTAATGAAATTAAATTCTTTAAATTAATGATAAATTAAATCAATTATCTATTACTAGATTTTATTTTCATCATTACTAAAAAATCATGAAGAAAAATTAAATTAAAAACTTTTACCTTAGTTACTATTTTTTCTTATGACCAAAAACAGCAATTGCTGAAAATGTGGAAAAAATAACAACCACAGATGCAATTATCAATATCAGGGGGTCTGAAAGAGATAAATTAGAGAAATCTACTCGTATTATTGCACCTGTGGGTTGTTCTAAACGTAAGTTTGATTTTGAAATAAGGTATTTACATCCTTGAATAACTGAATCAATTATTTTTGCTGCTTCTTCATAATCTTTTGCTTCAATAAGTTTTTGGGATCTTAATAAGAATTCATTTAATTCAAGACATTCACTATTACTTGATAAAAGATCTCTTGCAAAGGTAATTTTAGTATTTGTAACAGATTGGTTGCCTTTTGTTTTTTCTATGGAATTTATGTATAATACCGCTTTGTCTTTATATTCTGGTTCAGATACATTTCCATAAACAAATATTTCATAATTACTAAATGTTTTATATGATGTGATAATTATTTCTGTTTCTTCTCTTTGCCCAGGTTTAAGCTCATCAAAATCTGATTTAGTAAATGAAATATCTACATCATCAGAATAATCAGTGATATTTGAAATTGCATATAAATCAATTCCTGTTAATGTAATATTATCATTATTTTCTAGCCAAATTGGAGCAGTGACAGTATTGTTTTTGTATATGGTAATTTGTTTTGGAATAATAAGGTCAAAAAATATTTTTCCTTCTTTTATCTTTTCTATTTCTTCTCTTATTATTTGGATTTCTGTTCGTGTTTTGGTTTTTGTTCTTGTAATAGTATTGGTAGTTGTTTCTGTATCTACGGTTGAGCCTGATCCTTCATTTTCAGGGACAAATGTGACATTAATTGTTACATTATTGCTTGGTATCCATTCACTTTGGGAATCTTTTGCATAAAATATTACATAATCAACTCCAACTGTTTGTGGAGCAAAAGATACATTAGCACCTTCAAGGGTGAGTTCAATGTGTGTTGTAGTATTAGAATAGTTAAAAGTTAAATTATCTCCATCTGGATCAAAGAATCTATTTTCTTCAAGACCTATTAAAAAATTTCTTTTTTTTATTGTTCCTGTTATTTCATCATCTCCAGTTTGATTTGGAATTGGATTTACAAGTAAAGGAATTCTATTTGATTCATTGATTGTTATGTTCCATTCAAAAGAAATTAAATTTGAGAGTACACCTGATATATTTTCCTGAACACTTAAAGAAATATTTTTTGTTCCTGAAGTATTATATGAAAAATTATAGTTAAGTACAACAGTTCTGTTAATTATTGTTCCATCATCATACCAAACATAGACTAATGTATCTCCTTCAGGATCAATTGTAGTGTGGTTGAATATTACAGTCGTATTTTCTTGAATTAGTATTGATGAAATATTATTTGGAAAATATGATTTATTATACCATGAGGTTAAATCAGTTGAATTAGCAGCAGTAATATTATACATTATAGGTGGATTATTTGGACGTCTTATTTCAAAATCAAAATAAGTTGAATATTTAGCACCTGCTAAATCTGTTACTGTGATATTTATTGAATTATTTCCAATATCTGAATTTTGAGGTATAAAATCAATTAATCCTGATGTGGAATCAATATCAAATATTGTTGTATTATCAGTATATGTAAGGATTTCACCTGAACCACATGTAATGTCTTCATCAGTTGTAGATAAACTGATATCTAACTCATAAGGTGAATTTTCAATACCTAATTGTGAAGAAATTACTGCAATACTTGGATTGTCATTGGAATTTATTATTTCTAGGTTAAATGAAGTTATATTTTCTGCCTTAAATGTATCATTTATTGTAATTTCAATTGAATGATTTCCAACATTTGAACAAATTGGAGTAAAACTAATTATTCCTGTTGATGAACTAATATTAACTAATGTTGAATTATCGCTATATACATCAAAATTATCATCTGCATCAGTTGCATTGACATCGTAAGTAAATAGAGAATCTTCGTATGCAATTTGATTACTTAGTGATTCATTATAATAAGGATATGAATTTCCAATTATTTCAATATCTATAGTTACATTAACAATAGAATTATTTAAATCAGTAACAAACACTAAATATGAATGATTACCTATATATGTTGAATTTGGTGTGAAATTTATCATTCCATTATCGAGATTGATTGTAAAATTTGGACAAGAACCTGCAGAACAACTAGTTGCATTCGTTGTAAAATTAAGTGTATCTCCGGCATATGTTAAATTATCAATATCTGTTGCATTTATTCTATAATTGAATTCTAAACTAGTATAAGCAGTTAAATCATTATAGTAAATATTGCTGTGTGTATTTGTTGAAAAAATACTATAATTGATTATTTGTGGGTCATCATTGATATTCGTCAGATTAAAAAATATTATTTGAGAATCAGTCCTAGTTGTAGAATCCTCAACAGTAATTGTAA
>JABHHN010000031.1 GCA_018671515.1 archaeon
CTTTTAATTGATTTTTCTTTTGAATTTATTTCAGACTCTTTTTTTTTCATTTTTTTATGTTTATAATTTAGTTCTGCTAATTTTTTAATATATAATTTTTTTATTTCTTTTTCTGATTTTTTTGAAATACTTTTATTCTTGCTTTCTTTTTTTAGAATTATTTTTAATTCTTTTTCGTTAATATTAATATTTTTATTTTTAAGTTTTGTTAAGAAATCATCCCATTGCTTTTTAGTCCACTTACCTTTATTTTCCTTTAAAAATTCTTTTGATAAGTCAAACAACAAGTACTGTTCTTCCATAATTCACCCCTTAATGTATTTAGTTTATCTTGAATGGTTTAAATATTTTACTATAAACATTTAATAATAAGATATATTTACATTTTAACTTAAAATTAGATCTATGAGGGGAGATATATGGAATTTAGAACTGAAAAAGATGCATTAGGTGAAAAACAAGTGCCATGTGAAGCATATTATGGTATTCATTCATTAAGAGGATTTGAAAATTTTCAGATATCAGGAAAGACATTACCAATTGAGATGTTTCATGCTATTGCTGAAATTAAAATTGCTTGTGCAAAAGCAAACACAGAATTAGGATTACTTGATGAAAAAATATGTAGTGTAATTGTAAAAGCTGGAGAAGATGTTCTTAAAGGTGATTTTGATAAAGAGTTTGTAATTGATGCATATCAAGCAGGTGCAGGAACACCAACTCATATGAATGTAAATGAAGTGATGGCAAATATTGGAATTGAGAAATTAGGTGGAATTAAAGGAGAGTATAAAATAGTTCATCCAAATGATCATGTTAATATGGGTCAATCAACAAATAATGTTATTCCTGGAGCACTATTAGTAGTTTCTGCAAAAAAAATTGAAAAATTGCTTCCTGTACTTGATAAATTTTATAATGTTCTTATGCAAAAAGGAGATGAATTCAAAGATGTCCTTAAATCAGGAAGAACACATATGCAGGATGCAGTTCCAATTACTATTGGACAAGAATTTGAGGCTTATGGAGCATCCATAAGACGATCAATAGATGATTTGAAATTTGTAGGTGAAAATATTCTAGAATTAAATGTAGGAAAAAATGCAATAGGAACAGGAATAAATACTCATCCAGAATTTACATTAAAAACATGTGAATATTTAAAAGAAATAAATGGCTTTGAATGGAGAGTAAATCCAGATGCAATATATGGAACTCAATATCATACAATTTTTTTAAAAGTTTCAAATGCATTAAGGATGTTAGCTGTAAATGTGAATAAAATAGTAAGTGATTTAATTATTTTAAGTTCAGGTCCAAGAACAGGTATAAATGAGTTGATTTTGCCTCCAGTTGAACCTGGAAGTAGTATCATGCCAGGAAAAGTAAATCCTAATGTTGCTGAGATGATGAAGATGATTTGTTTTCAGGTTTTTGGAAACGATACAGTAATTAATTTTGCAGCAAATGCTGGTCAGCTAGAATTAAATTACATGGCACCATTAGAATCAAAAAATTTGATAGAGAGTTTAGATATATTAACTAATGGAATAAAGACATTTGATGAAATTTGTGTTTCAGGAATTAAAGTGAATGAAAAAGTTAATAGATTTAATTTTGAGAATAGTGCAGGTCTGGCAACGTTACTTAATCCTTATATAGGGTATGATAACGCAGCAGAGATTGTAAACGAATCTTTAGAAAGCGGAAAATCAATTCCAGAGTTAGTAATTGAAAAAGGATTGATGGATAAGGAAAAACTTGATAAGATTTTAAGTGAAAATGTTACAAAACCAAATATGTAAATTATTATAATGACAACAATAAAAGAATTAGAATTGGAAATAGAAAAATTAAAATCAAGAAATAAAAAAGTAGAGTTAGATAAAGCTTGGGAGACTAGTTTTTCAAGAAGATTAGCTGTAGCATTGTTAACTTATATTGTAATTACAGTATTTTTTGTATTTGCAAATATAAAAAATCCATTTATAAATTCAATTGTTCCAACACTTGCTTTTTTTATTTCTACTTTTACATTAAAAAGTTTTAAGAATTTGTGGTTAAAAAATAAAATAATAAAATAATAAAATAATAAAATAATAAAATAATAAAATAATAAAATAATAAAATAATAAAATAATAAAATAATAAAATAAAAAAA
>JABHHN010000032.1 GCA_018671515.1 archaeon
AAAATTAAATCTTATATTTAAGTATTATCTAATTTTATTGAAAATTGACTAAAAAACGTCAATTTTTATATTAAAAATTTAGAATTTATTAAAAAAAATTAAAAAATAAAAATAAATCACGGAAATCCTAGAACACTTCGCTACCTCGCACTAAAGTACGAGGTGTGCTCGCTCGTGTTCTCAAGACGGATTTCCTGAATGTCAAAAGTCGACATTCATCCTCCAACTAAAGTAAGAGGTTTTCTGTCGACTTCAACATAATGAAAATTAATAATTTCCACTTAAAGCACTTGGATCTGCGACTTGACCTCTGCTTCTCTTTTTTCCACTTGAATTTCCTTCTGAATTAGAATTTCCCCTATATGAATTTCTATTTCCTTGTGAACTTCTTTGGTTGTTTCCTCTAGGATAATTTCTTGGACCGTTGTTATCTCTTCTTGGACCGTTATTATTTCGTCCACGAGAGAAGTTTCCTCTGCCTCTATCATTTCTTCCAGAGTCCATTTCAACTCTAACTCTTTCAACTTTAGGAACTTCCATTTTAGGAATAACCAAATCATTTTGTCTAAGGACCATATCAAAATTCTCATAATCCATACTTGTAAGAAGATTTACTGCCTTTCCCTTTTTACCAGCTCTTGCAGTTCTTCCAATTCTATGAACATATTGTTTTGGTTCTCTTGGAATATCATAATTATAGATATGAGAAACATCATCTATATGAAGACCTCTTGCTGCAACATCAGTGCATACTAATACTGCAACTTTTCCTGAATGAAATCTCTCCATTGTCTTAGTTCTTTTTGCCTGTGTAAGACCACCATGAATCGCTATTGCTTCAATCCCATTTTTCTGCAAATTCTTTGCAACAAAATCAGTTATTCTTTTTGTATTGCAAAACACCATTACAAGTCCTGAAATCTCTTCTTTTAGAAGATGAACAAGTAATGAAAATTTAATATTTCTAGGAACATCATAAAATACCTGTGACAATTTTTTAGGATCCACATATGAGTCTACCGCAACTTTTACTGGGTCAATCATGTTTTTATGTGCAACCCTTGTAATATCTTTTGAAATTGTTGCTGAATAAAGTAATGTTTGTCTATTTTTATTACATTCACCAAGAATCATATCAACATCTTCAATAAATCCCATATCAAGCATTCTATCTGCTTCATCAAGAACTGCGACCTTAATTTTTGTCAAATCAATTGTTCCTCTCTCAAGGTGATCTAAAACTCTTCCTGGAGTTCCAACAACAATGTCTGTTCTCTCCAAAGCTTGAAACTGTGGACCAATTGCTACACCACCATAAATAGCTGTCACACTAAGACCAACATGTCTTGACCAAGTCTTAATTGATTCTGAAACCTGTTCAGCCAATTCTCTTGTAGGTGTAAGAACTATCGCTTGTATTCCTTGTCTTTTTACAACTTTGTGGATTATTCCACATGCAAATGCTAGTGTCTTTCCAGATCCTGTTGCAGAACCTGCAATAACATCTTTTCCTTCTAATATCAAAGGTATTGATTTTTCCTGTACTTCAGTAGGTGTATCATATCCTTCTTCTTCTATGGATTTTAATATAGGTTCCATAATACCCAATTCTTTAAATTTGTTCATTTATATTTCCTCTTAAAATTAATTTTATTAAATCGTTAATCAAAAACTCTTATGCTCTTGAAATCAAAGAAAAAGTCATGTTATTTGAATCTTTTAACTCAAAAATGCCAACCGCTCTTTCTTTTGGCCAATTATATTAATTTTTACTTATTTTTAGGTAGAGTTGATATGTTTTATATAAATTTAATGTATTTGAAGGAAAATTATTTCTTTTATAGAGAGAATTATGCCTTTTTTTATTTGTTAAATCATTATTTCAGGCTCCGCCTTGTTATAGCCACAACTTATGTTGTGGCAATTGTAATTACCGAAGGTAATTTATGGTTTTCTATAAACAATTGTTCAAAAGTTTAAAAAAAGTTAAAAAAATTAAAACCATTTTATATAGTAGATTTTTTTCCAAATTATTATGAAAATATTATTATTAAATCTTCCTGTACATACTCCTACAGTAATGCCTTATTCTCTTACCATGATGAAATCGGTGTTAAAAGCATCTATTAATGAAGATATTTCAGCACTAGATTTAAATGCAAAATATCATCATCATTTTTTTAATGATTTATATAAAAGACTTGAAGAAAAAGAAGATTATTTTTCTTTATTAAATGAGTTTATGAAAAAAACAAGAAATCATTATCCACAAATTTCTAAATCTGCAATCACAGGAGAAAAACCAGAAGGACATGATTTTTTAATGAATAAAATACTTGAATCAAAACCAGATGTTGTTGCTATAAGTATAGTATATAATAGCCAAGCATTTTTTGCAAAAGGAATAATTGATAATTTAACTAAAAATGGAATTAAAGTAGTAATTGGTGGTCCTGCTTATCTTGAAAAAATAAAGACAAATGCAATAAAACTTGATAATTATTCTCAATTAATTTCATATTTAGTTGAAAATGGTGCAGATGAAAAAAAAGAAATGGATGAAGTAATACTTGATTTTAATGATTATAATAAAAATCATTATTTCACAAAGGATATAATTTATCCAATTAGAACTTCATCTTCATGCCCATATAAAAAATGCGCTTTCTGCACACATCATGGAAATATAAAATACGAAGAATATGATCTATCATATCTTAAAAAAACAATCCAAAAAAATAATATTAAAAAAATATGTTTCATTGATGATGATCTGACAAATCCTAGACTTGAGAAGATTTCAAATATTTTAATGAATCTTGAAGTAAAATGGTGGTGTCAATTAAGACCACTTCCACAAATAATGAAAATATTACCTAAACTAAAAAAATCAGGACTTCATAGTGTTGCATGGGGAATTGAATCTGGAAATCAAAGAATCCTTGATTATATGAAAAAAGGAACAAATACAGATGACATAAAAAAAGTTATCACGAAATCTTCAGAATTAGGAATTAAAAATACTGTTTATATCATGTTTGGATTTCTAAGTGAAACTGAATCAGAATTCATAGACACAATAAAATTTTTAGAAGAAAATTCAAATTATATTGATTTAATATCACCAGCTGTATTTGGACTTCAAGATGGTAGTCCTGCTTATAGTTCACCAAATGAATATGGAATAAAAAATATCCATTTAGAAAAAAGAACATTACTTGGAGATAAAATTGAATATGATATCTCAAAAGGATTGGACCAAAAACAAGCTTCTAAACTCAAAAAAAAATACAATGGTACAATGTATAAAATAAATAAAGTTCCTAAAATAATAAATTCTTGTAAAGAACAGATACTTAATTATGATTCATTAAATATTTAATTTCTTAAAAAAACAAATTCTTTTTTTGTAGAAGATAATTTATCATATATATATCCATTTAAATTAAATTTTTTAATTTCATATTCAGAATTAATATCATTTCTAATAATATAATCTGCCATTGCTCCTCTTGCTTTTTTTGCATAAACTGCAACAATTTTAAATTTACCATTTGAAAAATCTTTAAAGATAGGTGTGATAATTCTACATTTTAATTTATAAAAATTAATTACATCAGAATATTCTTTTGAAGCCAAATTTACAATAAAATCGTTACATTCTTCATTAATTGAATTAGTTATTTTTTCAGTCCAAAAATCATATAGATTAATATCATCAAACTTTGTAGACATTTCTAATCTATAAGGTTGAATTAAATCCAATGGTTTTAAAATCCCATATAAACCAGAAAGCAATCTTAATTTATTTTGAAGATTTTCAAAATCTTTTGCCACATAATTAGAAAAATTAAAAGATTTGTAAACCATACCTAAAAATGAAAATATTGCTTGTTTTGAATTTGACTTATTATGGTCAATATCCCAATTTTGATATCTATTATAATTTAGTTCTGAAATTTTAGAATTTGTTTTTAAAATTCTTGAAATTTCATTTTTATTTTTTGATTTTAAGATTTGAACTAATTTATTTGATTCATCTAAAAAGATAGGTTTAAAACTTTTAGAATATAAATTATTCAAATTTGTATCTATTGTTTTTGAAGAAGGAAGTAAAATTAACATATTTTAAATTATCCTTTAGTATCATTGGCTTTTATGATATGCCAGCCAAACTGTGTTTTTACAGGTTGTGATATCTGCCCTTTTTTCATCTTAAAAGCAACTTTCTGGAATTCTTTTACCATCTGACCATGTGAAAACCATCCAAGTGACCCTCCTTTTTTCCTGGAGGGACAGATTGATACTTCTTTTGCAAGAGTCTCAAAATTCTTGCCATTATTAATCTGTTCTAATACCTGCTTTGCCTGTTCTTCAGTTCTTACTAATATATGTGATGCATTTACTCTTGTTGCCATGTTTAAAAAAATAGTATATTACATTATAAAAATTTTGTTTAAAATTTGCAAAGATTTTTTAATGTATAATTTTTTCGAGCTAATTACAATTCAATATTTTTAATGAAAAATTGTGCTGATAGAAAGATATGATTAAAAGAATAAAGAGAGCAGTTATTGGAAAACCACTCCCTAGTTGGGAATTTAAACATCAAAGATTAAATAATCTTACAGCACTAGCTGTATTTGCTTCTGATTCATTATCATCTGTTGCTTATGCTACAGAAGAAATTTTTTTAGTTTTAATGAGTGTTGGTCCTGCACTTTTAGGATTCTCCTTACCAATATCATTAGTAATATTATTCCTTCTTTGGATTCTGATCTTATCATATAGACAAACAATAGAAGCTTATCCAAAAGGTGGTGGAGCATATATTGTTGCGAAAGAAAATTTAGGTAAATATCCAAGTCTAGTTGCTGCAGGTTCACTATTATTAGATTATATACTGACTGTTGCCGTAAGTATTGCTGCAGGAATAGCTGCATTAACATCTGCCTTTCCTGAACTTTTACCTTACAAAGTAATTATAGGTATTACTATAATATTAATTATATCAATACTAAATCTGAAAGGTGTAAAAGAATCTGGTTTCATATTTGCAGTTCCAACATATCTATTCGTAGTAAGTTTTTTTATAATGATAGGTGTTGGATTTTTTAGATATTTTACAGGACAGATAATTGTAATGCCGATTCAAAATACTAATACTGTTGTATCATTTTCTGTATTTTTACTATTAAGAGCTTTCTCATCTGGATGCGCAGCTTTAACTGGAATTGAAGCAGTATCTGATGGAGTGCCAGCATTTAAAGTACCAGAAGCAAAAAATGCAAGAAAGACACTTATGATGATGGCAATAATTTTATCAATATTATTTTTTGGAATAACTTTCTTATCATTACAATACAAAATTGTTCCTCAAGAACATAGAACTGTTGTTTCTCTTCTTGCAGAGAGCATATTTGGAAATAATATCTTTTTTTATGTAATACAGAGTTTCACTATGCTTATATTGTTTTTAGCAGCAAATACAAGTTTTGCTGATTTCCCAAGATTATGTTTCTTTCTAGCAAAAGATAAATACATGCCAAAGCAATTCATGCAACTTGGTGAAAGACTTGTGTTTTCAAATGGTATTATGTTCTTAGGTGGAGCAGCGTCAGTTCTAATAATTATTTTTGGAGGAAGTGTCCATCATCTAATCCCATTATATGCTGTAGGTGTATTCACCTCATTTACAATATCACAAACAGGAATGGTAAAAAGAAATATAAAACTTAAAGGTAAAAATTGGAAAAAAGCTGTCTTGATTAATACTATAGGTGCAATAATGACATTATTTGCTTTAGCCATAATTACAGCAACTAAATTTTTACATGGAGCATGGGTAATTGTAGTGATGATATTTGTACTTGTGTTTGTATTTAGAAAAATCCATAATCATTATGAATTATTAGCTAAACAACTTTCAGTAGATAAGATGAAAGCACCAATAAAATTCAAAAATGAAAAACATCTGATGATTGTCCCAGTATATTCTTTTAATAAAGGTATTATAAAATCATTAAGATTTGCAAAAACTTTTTCAAAAAATGTTATTGCTGTCCATATTGATATAAGTGGTGCTAAAAGAGATAAACTTCTTAAAAAATGGGAAAAATATAAACCAGGCATAGATCTTGTTGTGCTTGATTCTCCTTATAGAGTTTTATCAGGACGTCTTATGCAATATATTGATGAAATTGAAAAGAAAGACCCTAATTTAGATGTTACAATCGTAATACCTGAATTTGTACCAGTTAAATGGTGGCATAATATTTTACATAATCAAACAGGACTTGCATTAAAAACAGCAATCCACTTTAGAGAAAGAACTTCTTTTATCAGTGTACAATATCACTTAAAGAAATAAATAAATAAATAAAATTATTCATGGTTACATATTTTATCTGGATTTGTTTTTATTCCTTCAACTGTTGAGATGAACTTTCCTTTATTCTCTAAAAAATCAATAATTTCTTTTGCATCCATACCTTCTGCACTACACGTATGAAATTTTGTTTCTTTACCAAACTTCTCAATTATAGCTTTTTCTAATTCTTCCTTTGTAAATGATTTTTTTGCTTCAATCATCATCTTCATAACAACATGTCCATGAACTTCATTTATTGTTTTCATAATTTCAACACCTAACTACACTTATTTGTATTTGTTTAAATAGTTTTTTATTAAAAATATTAAAAATATTTATTAATAATTCAATAATACTTTTTTCTATTAAATTGTGGGTGAAATAAATGACAAAAGAAAAGAGCGATAATGAAAAAAAATTCTGTAAAGAATGTGGACAACAATTCAAAGAAATGGATATGCTAAAAGTAAAAAGAAAATTTTATTGTAAAGAATGTGCTCAAGACGTTCTTCATGAAAAAGAATCATCTGTGAAAGTGGGAGGAACAGGAGGAATTAATATTGTCAATCAGCAAACTCAGACTGCTCCCGCACAAGAATTTAGTGCTGGAAGAAAAATTCTTACAAAAAATCATACAACAGCAATTATAATATCTATATTATTTGGCTGGTTAGGTGTTGATAGATTTTATGTGGGTCATACCGGGCTTGGATTTCTAAAACTAATTACAGTAGGAGGTTATGGAATCTGGTGGGTAATAGATATAATATTATTTGCAACCAAAAGCATCAAATATGTAAGATGGGAATAAATTTATTAATTAAATAATCTAAAAAAAACATAAGTTTATAATCTAAATCTTAAACCATTGAATATTTAATTTATGAGGTATATAAAATGGGACACGAATGCTGTAAAGAACATGAACACAAAGATGAAGACGAACTATCTATAAACGATATCGTATACAATAATGATGCACTTGTCAATTCACTAATAAGTCTTTTAATAAAGAAAAAAGTGATAACTGAAGAAGAATTCACAAAAGCTCTTGAAGAAGATGCTGAAGAAATTTCAGAAGAAAAAAAAGATAATTAATTTTTTATTTTTTTAATATTATTGTAAAGTCTAGGCTAATATAACATACTTAAATTTTTAGATACATATTCAATCAACTAGACTTTGCAAGTTGAAAATCTACAAAATCATGGATTTTCATTATTATCCCAAAATTAATTAGTACGTTAAATTCTTCAAAATGTTTATAAAATACCTCTATTTCTTGCTTTAAACTTACACTACTAAACAATAGATACATAAATTAAACAAATAAAATGAAAAAACATTATTTAATAATCATATTAACTGCAATTTTCCTATTACAAGTAGCTTATGCACAACCAATAACTATCATAAGTATAGGAGACGACATAACAATACCTTATGAAACTATTGATAATTCTCCTGAAGTAATCATTTCTACAATTGAATCATCTCTGTGTAAATATAGTGATATAAATAAAACATTTTTAGAGATGGAAAACACTTTCACCCAAGATGAAGAAAATGTAACACATAATCACATAATAAGTCAAAAAGCAATAGGAGAATATGAAATATATATAAAATGTCAAAATAATGATTATATCAATTCTAGCTTAAACTCAAGTTTTACAATAAATGAAATTCCAGATATAACTCCTCCAGTTATAACAATATCAAATATAAATTCAGATTCAGAAGATCCATATCAAGTAAATATTGAAAATGTAACAATAATCATACTAACTGATGAAAATTCTATTTGTAAATACGACGATACTAATTCAGATTATGATTTAATGTCTCTTAATTTTGTAGGAGAAAATCTAGAACATACATTATTATTGGAAAATCTTCCAAGTGGAAATTATTCTTCATATATTGGTTGTTCGGATATAGATGATAATTCAGATTCTCAAAACATCGAATTTGAAGTAATAATTAATGAACCTGAAGAAGAAGATATAACTGCACCAATTATCACAATATCAAGTATAAATTTAGATTCAGAAGATCCATATCAAGTAAATATTGAAAATGTAACAATAATCATAGAAACAGATGAAAATTCTATTTGTAAATACGACGATACCAATTCTGATTATGATTCTATGTCTCTTAGTTTTACAGGAGAAACCCTACAACATGTATTATCATTAGAAAATATTTCAAGTGGAAATTATTCTTCATATATTGGGTGTTCTGATATAGATGATAATTCAGATTCTCAAATCATCGAATTTGAAGTAATAATTAATGAACCTGAAGAAGAAGATACAACAGCACCTATTATTACAGTATCAAGTATTAATTCAGATTCAGAAGAGCCATATCAAGTAAATATTGAAAATATAACAATAACCATAGAAACAGATGAAAATTCTATTTGTAAATACGACGATACTAAT
Source organism: archaeon (assembly GCA_018671515.1). Lineage (GTDB taxonomy): Archaea > Nanobdellota > Nanobdellia > Woesearchaeales > GW2011-AR15 > JABHHN01. The sequence continues at coordinate 8,821 of JABHHN010000032.1, forward strand.
TCAGATTATAATTTAATGTCTCTTAATTTTGTAGGAGAAAATCTAGAACATACATTATTATTGGAAAATCTTCCAAGTGGAAATTATTCTTCATATATTGGATGTTCTGATATAGATGATAATCCAGATTCTAAAATCATCGAATTTGAAGTTATAATTAATGAAGATGAAATTATTCCACCAACAGAAGAAGACACAGTTCCACCTACAATTACAATCAATAATCCTAAAAACGGAGAAATCTTTACAAATGGATTTAATTTTATTATTAATGTAACTATAAATGAAACAGCAAATTCATGCATATATACTATAAATAATAGTAATAGCGTTTCTTTTGATGAAACAAATAGCATTGACTTTATTACAACTGAAACAAAACTATTTAATGGTGAATATGATTTAAAAATTGCTTGTAGTGACTTATTTAATAATACTGGTGAATCTCAAATTACATTTTCTATAAATGACAATATTGATCCAAGTATAACTATTCAAAGTATTGGTAGTGATTCCAATTCACCATATGAAACAACAGACACTACACCTTTAATTGTAATAGAAACAAATGAACCCTCTTTCTGCAAATTTAGCTATGTAAATCTTAATTATACTAATATGACCACTATGTCATCAACACTACCATATAATACAAGTCACTCTATAACCTCACAAGCACAAAGTATAGGAAGCAAAACAAATTATGTCACTTGTCTTGATTCAAATAATAATATAAAAAATATCTCTTTTTCATATAATATAATTGCAAAGCCACCAAAAGAAGATAATGATGACGATGATGATGACAGTAGTTCTTCAAATAGAAATTCAGGTTCAAGTCAAGGAGTATCCATACCTTCAAAATTACTTTCAAATGAATATTCTACATTGTGGCTTGATTTAGAGCAAGGAGAACACTCAATGATTATTGCTAAAGAAAGTTTTCCAGTTACTGAAATTATATTCGATGTAAAAAATAATATAAAAAATACTGTTAAAATAACAATTACTAAATTAGACAAACCAAATATGTTTCTAAATAATGAAACATATAATTATTTTAAGATTACAAAAGAAGGAATTTTAGATGATAATATTGAAAATATTAATATCATTTTTAAAGTTGATAAAAGCTGGATAAAAAACAATGAAATAGAAAATATTCTATTACATAAATATAAAGGGAAATGGAAGGAATTAATTACCATATTTTTAAAAAAAGATAATAATTATGAGTATTTTAAAACAACTCTATCAGAATTTGGTGAGTTTGCAATATCTGGAGAAAAAATAGAACCAATAATAATTCTTACTGAAGAATCTATTGAAGAACCTCAATTTACTGGAAATTTAAATTTTGAAAATTCATTAAGCAGAAATACAGAAGAAACCATGCCTTTAGATTTGGCACCAGACACAAATAAGACTCAAGCATTAAATCTAGTCTTTCCATTAATGGGCTTGATATCATTTAGCTTTTTATCATTATATTTTGTATTTCATTTTAAATATCCTGTTGCAAATGAACTTCAAATTGCTCAAATAAAAAGTTATATTGATCAAAGTTTTGATAATGGAACTCATCAGGAAACTATCAAAAAAAGATTAGTTAATGTTGGATGGAACCCTCACCTAATAGATATGATGATATTAAATGTTCACACACCATCTGGAAACAAAAAAAATTTAGAAAGATATATTAGATCATCTAAAAAAAATGGTTTATCAAGTATAATTGTAAAAGAAAATCTTCTAAAAAGGGGATGGAGCAAAAACATCCTACAAAAATTCTTAATAGAACACTATGTTGAGGATTATTAATAATTATTATTTAACTTTATTTCCCAAACCATTCTTTAATTCAATATTTGGATCTTGCTCAGTCCTATATGAAAATTTACCATTTGTAGATTTTATAATAACATCATAATGTGTCCTTGCAGTACTTTGATCATCATACATTCTTATTTTGACATTCATTATTGATGAATTTGATAATTCAAAATTTTTTTCATTTTCTTTAAGTATATCTTCAGGATTCATTGTTTTATATTTCTGTGAATAATTAAGTGCAGCTGCCATTTGAGAACCCCATTGACCAAAAAAGCCTTTTCCATTTTCTTTTGCATCAGCTCTTGCATCAAGTGCAATCTTTTTCATTATAGATGAAGAAAGATGAGCAAATATACATCTTGTGTCTGTAACAATAAGTGTATAAGTCTCATTTGAAAAACCTAAAAACTTTTTTTTTACTAATGCAGGAACTACTGAAATAATTTTTTCCATTATTTATCACCTTTTTTATTATTATTTTTCTTTTCTTTTTGTTTCTTAATTTTCATTTTAACATTCTCATGTGCTTTTTTAACATGTGGTTTTGCTTTACGATATGCTTTTTTACTATGATGAAATATTAAATTGATTATTTTAACAATTGTCTTAATAATCCATTTAGTGATTTTAACAATAAATGGAACACCATTTTTCATAAACCATTTTATTGCTTTTTCAATCAAGGCAATTATTTTTTTGAAAATCTTATTTGATTCTTTCTTGAACTTTGGTTTTTTTATATAAAAATAAACAAATACTCCAATTGACAAAAAGAAAAGTATTTTACCAAATGAAAAACTAAATCCAGAAACACTACTTCCTTTACCTTCATCAAACTCTTTTGTATTTTTATCAACCTTTATTTCATATTCTTCTCCTAAGTTTCCTTCGTAAGAATATGTTGGTTTAGTATTCCCATAAAGTTCATATTTTTCATCTTCATTAGAACCAGTCTTTTTAAGATTGAATTCATGTTCAGCAAAATATTCTGAAGGTTCTTCTTCAAGATTATCTGAAAATAATTTTTCATTCAATTCTTCTGAACTAATTATAAATACATTTCCTGCTATATAATCTTGAGATAATGGAGCTACAGTAATTGTTGCATCTGTATTTGATGGAAGTGGATGTATATAGATTAATTCATCTTTTCTATCAACTACATATTCATAAGTAAATTCATCTGAAGCTATAATTATTTTATAAAAATCAATATCATCATTTTCTATTTTCAAGAATGCTCCAGGTATTCTTCCTGCTGAACTTCTTGACGGTCTATTATATTCTGCAGATTTTCCAATTGTCAAATTATTTTCCCATTCAATAGGTGAGTTTGAAATATTTCCAGATAAATCAATATAATATCCTCTTAGGTTACGACCTTCTCCCTCATATCTTAAAGGTTCTCCTTTGTCATAATTTTGATTTCCAATTCTTGTATCATCATATATGCCATGCAAAATAAATAGTTTATCAATAGCTGCTACTTTTTTAGGAAATTCTGTTTTAAATGCTTTATAATATTCATAAAAATCTTTTCTTTTAACTTTTAGAACTTTCCACATATCTTCTATAGATATAGTTAGTTCATCACCATTTTCATTATATTCATCATACATGTCCCAAAGTAGGGATGCTATTGCAAACTCTTCATCAAATCCTTTGCCATCCCACATTTTATAGTTTTGATCCATGCTTCCAAATCCTGCATAAAGTTGTGGATTAGGTTCACCCATT
>JABHHN010000033.1 GCA_018671515.1 archaeon
ATTTATTTTATTTTTTAAAATTTTTCTAACACAATACCTCTTTTTTTGTCAAATCCTTTATAAATAATTCAAATATCTCATCATTTTATGATTAAACTTTGGAAATTTTCAAAATATTTGAAAAAATCAGAGAATTCTGCAAAAAAAATAATAAATAATAAAAAACTATTAACAAGATACATGCTTATTTTTCTTCTAATTATTTATTCTGCGCTTGTATTTCCAGAAGCTAAAAAATTCATCATAATTATATTACTTTTAGCAATTAACTTAATATCTGCATTCGCTAAAAGATTCCTCATAAAAAGAGGAATCAGCAACATCCTAAAAGGATTTGAATTTGTCATGTTCACAACAGTAATTACTGGATACACTTATGGTATCAAAATAGGAATGATTATGGGAGGATTATGCATGGTAATAAATTATATCTCTGAAAATAGATTCTCCATATATTTCATAATGACTATTCCTCTTTACATGTTATTTGGATACATTGCAGCAAGATTCAACAATATCCCAATAGTAACATTAGGAATAATTCTTACTTTAGTATACAACCTCATGACAATTTTTATTGGAATGGGATTGATGGGAGCAAAAGCAAGAGGAATATTGATCTTTTCATTGACTAATATACTATTTAATGTTTATTTATTTAGTATCCTCGCAGAACCAGTAATAAAGTTAATCAGTTAGAGCATTTCATTTTTTCAACAATAATTAATTTATATTTCATTTTTTTATGCAGTTATTACATTATTAACTTAGAAAGTGTCTTTTTTGACACTTTCTTCTATACAAAAGAATTTACTTTGTAAATTCTTTAAATTAAAATTCAAAAAAAGACACAACTTCTAAAAATAATTATTAAAGTCATTATCAACATCTCATTTTCAAAAGATATTTATACCTATAAAACATTAAACATACTTGGTGATATGATATGGTAAAAGAAGAATTAATCAATCCTGAAATTGAAAAAGAGATGGAAGAAATAAAAAATAAAACACATCCTACTGCATTAGAAAAAGTAAAACTAATTAGATATTATATCAATGTATATGAACATCCAGAGGATAAAATATTGGAAATACTAAAACACTGGAACCCTGATGAAGTCAAAGAACATTTAATGGGCATCTTAAAAGAAAATTCTAAAGTACCACCAAAGAGATATTATGTATCATTGAAGGAACCTTTAGAAGATAGTAAATTAAGGTAAAAAATATAAAAAAATTATTTTTCTAATTTCTTATTCTGTTTTTCCAACATAGAAGTATAATTTGTTCCCATATCTTTTTGTGCAATAATTTTTGTAATATCTGTTCCACTTTCAGGCACTACAAGACCATATACTTGACCACCATTATCTATAAATTTCCCCATTTGTTTTCCATTTATACTTTCAAAATGATAAGCCATCAATTTAGCTACGGTTTGTTCTGATTCACCCCTAATAAAAAGTGTCCTAGTAGCTCCAAACCCATCATTTTCATTTTTTGCACCATTATAATGACTTATTGCATAATATTGTGAAGCCAAAGAAGGATCTGATTTTTTCATATCTGAATAAGGATCTGCAACAGTTATACCAAAACCAAGTCCAATATCTGTATGTGGATCTATAGGACCTATCAATTTTTTGAATTGATTGGCATGACCTGGTCTTTCTACATATATGAATGCAGGATTCTGACCTTTTTTTGTAGCCATCTGACCTTTTGATTTAGGTGCAATTTTTAGATTAATATTATTTTCATCTGCATAATACCTCAACCTAGCATTTGATTCAAGCATAGGAACTATTTCTTCTTTGAATTTTTGATTCATTTCCACATATTGATCCATGAATCTTTCAAGGTGAATTACTTGTTCATCTGAAAGTTCTACTGATTTTTTTTTGTGATCCCTTCTTGCATGCCATTTATATCCTGTTTTAGGATCAAATATTTTAAAAAAATGAGAACCTTCAGTTATATCTTCATTTTTTTCAGACTTAGATCCATTAAAATGTGCACGTCCTAAATCAATCATTGCAGAAATACGTTCCCCACCCACATCTTTATTTAATACAAACCCTCTAAAACCTAATACCCTATTATCATAATCCATAGGTGCAATTATACTCACATCAACATTTTCTCTTGCTGACTGTATAAATGCATTATATGCCCCAGATGCACCAATTACACGTGTTTTTGCCATTTCTTCTAATATTGGTTCTGCACCTGGATTTTGAAGAATAGTTTCTACAACACCACCCATACCACATCCAAAATGATTGAAATGCCAATAAGTATTAAATTTGGTTTCATCACCATATTCAAGTACTGAAACAGTCCCAGCAGATATCTCTTGATTATTAAATACAAATTCATCTGGCATCACATATGTTTCTATAATTGCTCTTGAATCTGAACACATTTGTGAACCATTTATTTCAATTGCTTTATTTATGACTTTTTTACCTATTCCTTCAAATGTTGATTTTATTTCTCCTTTATTTCTTTTGATAAGATAACCTAATGAATTTACAGGTATTGAAAGATCAACATTATCAAAATTAATATCACCAAATGTTTTTTCAAAATCAGCAACATCAACAACAGAATAACCCAATTTTGAACCATTATTATTTATTAAAACATCATTTCCAACAATATTAACTAAATCATCCAGACCTCCAATATTGCTATTTATAGGACGAATTTCAACTCTTAAATCAGCTTGCATCAAAGAAGGTTTATACCCTATAAGTTGTTGTTTTTTATCAGGATGATAAAATCTTCCTAATTCATCAGCTCTAAGATGAATAAATTTTTCTAATTCATTACTTTCTCTTGAATTTGCATAAACGACTATTTGATCTTTATCATCTGCAAAAACAACACCTGTATATTTTATATGATGAAACCTACGAATATCTAATTCATTTGTAATTTGTTCAAGTTTTTGTACATCAATTCCATTTACAACGTGATTTGTTCCAGTCATTTATTTATTCACCAATAATTATTTTAATTTTCTGAATTTATTCATCATATTTAAAATAATTCTATATACTCCCTATACCTAAAACTACATAAAAATGTAACATCATGAAATAATATCTAATTTCAATATAAGAACCCGAGCTAAGTACTTTCCAAAATATACTTATTTTTCTAAATAAACATCCCAATTACTATCTCGAAAAAGAAACTTGAAAAAGTTAAATTTCCAATAATTGTTGGAATTTCAAAAATTGGAATATGATGATGCTTTAATTCATGTAAAGAATGAAGTACACCATAATATGCAATTGTTACAATTAATCCTAATAATGGAAGACCAATAAAACCCCTTAGTAAAAATACAGCTGTTGCAATAATTATCCTATTCGGAATATCATGAATAAATGTTGTAAAATTACACTCTAAAGGTATCTGTCCCTTAAATAATAGAGTTCCAAGAACTGCAAGCACTAAACCAGTTGGAAGCCCATAATAATACGTTCCTACAACCATTCCAATAAACATAACCTCAAGTTCAGCATGAAGATTAAAATAATGATGGAAAATATATTTAGACATTTCAAACATTATCTGATTAAGAGCAATAACAAAAAGAACAAACCAAAATTTACTACCTGATTTATATAAAAATCCCACTATAGTTGTGAAGATAATCAATTGATACATTTTAATTGTCAAATGACCAAAATAAATTTTATAATCAAAGAATGTACTTGGTTTTCTTAAGTCAATGTTTTGTTTTTCTTTATGCATTTATTAATCACTACAAATATTTGTATTCCATCTCTTTTAATTTTAAAATAACTATATTAACCTTATCTCACTGGATTTTGGAATCTATTTAGGTTAAATTTATAAAGCAAAAATTTTATAGATGATAAAATTAAAATAATTATTAAAAAAAAACGTGTTAATTATATTAAAAAAATATTAGAAAAAAATTATTTTTTCTTAATTCTTTTTGTTCTAAAAGTTGTTTCTCTTTCCATCTCTTCAAGACGCAAAGTTATGAAATTCTTAATTTTATCAAGTTTTGGAAGAACTTCGAACTCAAGTGCATTTACTCTTCTTTTTGTTTTATCAATTTCAACAAGAAGTTTCTTTATCCCTGTTTCAAACTCTGCAACTTTAACAATATAATCAAGTAATTCCTCATAAGAAGTTGTCGCTTCAACTAATGCAATTGATGTAGTTACAGTTCCATACCCATGTTCACCAAACTTTTTGGTACTCACATCACTTTCAATTTTTGGTACAAGAACTCCCATAATATTATTTGTCTGAACATCAATAACAGGTCTATCTCTAATACTCATTGTCAAAGACTTAATCTCAAGATCTGTATCAAGCATTCTTGCAAGACCAATTTTTAATTTTGCTTCTTTGTATTTTTCAATAAGTTCATTTCTGACACTTTTGGTCTGTTTTAATAATTCAAAGAATTCTAAAATTAGACCATCTCTTTTCTTCTTCAAAAGTTTATACCCTGATTTAGCTAAGTTTATTTTCTTTTTTAGCTTCATCAGCTCGCTTCTTGTTGGTTTTACTTCCATTTTTCTTTTAAATTATCATTAATAAAAAATTAAAAAAATTAATTAAACTCTATTTACAACTACAGATTTCATTGAACTCTCTAAATCTGATAATAATGGATGTTCTTTAAGTTCTTCAATATCTGTTTCACCATTTATATTTGTAATTATTACTCTTCCAGGTTTATCACCTAATTGGGAATGTATATCAAATATAGCTCCAACAACATACTGACCTTCAGTTGTATATCTTTTGATTGCGTCTTTTACTTGAAGATCAACATTTTCCTGAACTAATTTTGTTACATCAGCATGTGATCCCATATCTGTATTTTTTGACACTAATCTAAGATTGAAATATAGAGGATAAAGTTCTTTTTTAATTTCATCAGACTCACCTGAAAAATCACTCTGTGATGCTTTTACTGCTCCACAATCTGTATGACCTAAGATTAATAAAATAGGTGTGTGCAAATGATTGATTCCATAATCAACACTTCCAAAATTATTTTCAATTTGATTACCTATATTTCTAATGTGAAATACATGGTTTATCATATCTTTTCCAAATATATGTCCACTTACTCTTGAATCTGAACAAGTAATTAATGTAATTTTTGGCTGCTGTCCTCCTTGAATTGTATCCCAAACTTCAGAATCTACAGATTCATGATAATCAAAATTTTTCTCAATTGCTTTTTTTATTACTTCTTTTGGCATGTTAATCACTCCTTTAATTTATTATAAATAGTTAAGCCTTACCTGCTTTTTTCAAATTTTGCTCTTCAGTATTTTCTTCACCTAAAGGTGCTTCTGCATGAACCCCTGGTTTTTCTTTTCCAGGTTCCTCTCCAACATAGTATTTTTCCTTAATTTCAGGTTTAATTCTTGTCAAATCTTTTTTAGGCATCATTGAAAATAAGTCCCATGATAATTGTAATGTATCAAAAATAGATCTATTATCATTTTTATCTTGCCTTACAAATCGGTCTTCAAATTCTCCTGCAAAATTAAGAAGTCTTTTATCCTTATCAGAAAGTGCTTCTTCACCAACAATTGCTACAAGTCCTCTAAGATCTCTACCTTCAGCATAGTTAGCATATAACTGATCTGATACCATCTTATGGTCATCTCTTGTTTGACCTTTATTGATACCTGCATTCATTAGTCTTGAAAGACTTGGTAAAATATCAACTGGTGGATAAATGTTCTTTCTGTGTAATTCTCTAGATAATACAATCTGACCTTCTGTAATATATCCTGTTAAATCTGGAATTGGATGTGTAATATCATCTCCAACCATTGTAAGAATTGGAATCTGTGTAACAGAACCTTCTTTTCCTTTAATCATTCCTGCTCTTTCATATAAAGATGCTAAATCTGTATACATGTACCCTGGATAACCACGTCTACCTGGTATCTCTTCTCTTGCTGCGCCAATTTCTCTTAATGATTCACAATAATTTGTCATATCAGTTAAAATAACTAATACGTGCATATTTTCTTCATAAGCTAAATATTCTGCTGCTGTAAGTGCCATTCTTGGTGTAATGATTCTCTCAACTGCTGGATCGTCTGCTAAATTTAAAAAGACAACTGCTCTTTTCAAAGCCCCTGTTTGTTCAAAATCTTTCATAAAATACTGTGCTTCTTCATTTGTAATTCCCATAGCTGCGAATACTACTGCAAAATCACCATCAGTACCTGGTACCTTAGCCTGCCTTGCAATCTGCAATGCAATTTCGTTATGAGGTAAACCACTACCTGAAAAAATTGGTAATTTTTGTCCTCTAACTAATGTATTTGTAGCGTCAATTGTTGAAATTCCTGTCTGGATGAAATCCGCTGGAGACTTTCTTGAATAAGGATTGATAGCTGCACCAGTAATTTCGAATTTTTTATCAGAAATAAGTTCTGGTCCACCATCTTTTGGTTTTCCTGCACCTGTAAGTATTCTTCCTAAAAGATCTTTTGTTACTGGTAATTTAATTGTCTCACCTAAGAATTTGACCCATGTTCTTGATCTATCAATTCCTCTTGTACCTTCAAAAACCTGTACAACTACTGTATCTTCTGATGTATCAAGAACCTGTCCATTTTTGGTTGTACCATCTGGCATCTTGATTTCTACAAGTTCAGCATAACCTACTGGATGTGTTTTCTTAACGAAAATCAATGGTCCTGCAACATCAGATATAGTTTTATATTGTTTTAGCATAATCAATCACCTATAGTTTATCGAACTCACGATCCATCTGGGACCTTATCTTTGCAAGTTCTTTTTTATAATCTTTAACGAATTTAACTTCAGCAATCTTATCTTTTGCATCTGTCACAAGTATTGTTTCAATCCCTACTCCTTCTTCTAATGCATTATTAGCAACTTTTGAAAAGTGCAAAATTGTATCCATCAATAAATATGTTTTTTCTAATTGACAAAAGGTATCAACTTCATGGAACGCATTTTGCTGAAGGAAATATTCTCTGATAATTCTTGCAACTTCAAGTGTAAGCTGTTGCTTTTCTGGAAGTGCATCACTACCAACTAATTGTACAATTTCGAGAAGTTTTTCTTCTTCTTGTAATATGTCCATAAACCTGTTTATGTATTCAAGCCATTTTGGATTAACATTTTCTACATAATAATCTTTTAATGTATTTTTATATAAACTATATGATGTTAACCAATTAATAGATGGAAAATGTCTTCTCTGTGCAAGTCTTGCATCAAGTGCCCAGAATGTTTTAACTACTCTTAAAGTATTTTGTGTAACTGGTTCTGAAAAATCTCCACCTGGTGGACTGACTGCTCCAATTACAGAAACTGAACCTTCTTTTCCTGATAAACTCATAGCTCTTCCTGCTCTTTCATAAAATTCTGCTAATCTTGTTGATAGATAAGCTGGATAACCTTCTTCTCCTGGCATCTCTTCTAATCTTGATGAAATTTCTCTCATAGCTTCTGCCCATCTTGATGTTGAATCAGCCATTAAAGCTACTGAGTATCCCATATCCCTATAATATTCTGCAATTGTAATTCCCGTATATACTGATGCTTCTCTTGCTGCTACTGGCATATTTGAAGTATTTGCAATAAGTACTGTTCGATTCATAAGTGGTTTTCCTGTTTTTGGATCTTCTAATTCTGGAAATTCTGTTAAAACTTCAGTCATTTCATTTCCTCTTTCTCCACATCCAATATAAACAATTACTTCTGCATCACACCATTTTGCAAGTTGCTGCTGTGCTACTGTTTTTCCAGCACCAAAAGGACCTGGAATTGCTGCCACTCCACCTTTTGCTAGAGGAAATAATGCATCAAATATTCTCTGTCCTGTAATAAGTGGAATTGTTGGCATAAGTTTATTCCTTACTTTTCTTGGAATTCTTACTGGCCATCTATGTGATAATTTAATTTCAGTTCCATTAACAAGTGTTCCAATAACATCGTTTACTGTAAATTTACCTGATTTTAATGTCTTGATTGTTCCCTCATATCCTGGAAGTGGTGGAATCATAATTCTATGAGTCATTCCTTCTTTTTCTTCTACTTCTCCAATAATCATACCTGGATCAACTACATCTCCTGCTGAAGACGTAGCCTTAAATTCCCATTTTTTATCTGGGTCAAGACCATCTGCATCTACTCCTCTTTGAATAAAAGATCCCATTTTATCTTCTAAAACTTTAAGAGGTCTCTGGATACCATCATAAATACTATATAATAATCCTGGTCCAAGTTGAACTGAAAGTGCTTCTTCTGTATTTATAACTGGTTCTCCAGGTTTAAGGCCTGTTGTTTCTTCATAAACTTGGATTGTAACATGATCACCTTGTATCTTGATTACTTCTCCCATAAGTTTTTCGTCACCAACTCTAACCAAATCGTTAATTCTTGCATTTAAATTTTTAGCAATAACAACTGGTCCTGCAATCCTGTATATGTATGATTTTTCTGCCATATCTATCTTCTCCTTTCTTTTTTAAAATTATTATTTTTTCTTCCAAAGGTCTACTCCTATTGACCTTTTTACCATATCTCTTAAATTATCTTGTGATGAATCATCTTCTGATAAAACTACAGTAATTGGTTTTACTGAGTTTTCAACTTTTTTCTTCAAAACAGTTGGTAATTTAGATACAGTGATATTATCTGTGATTATGATACCTATATTTGTGTTAGAACTAAGTTTTAAAAAAGTTCTTTCTACATCTTTTTTTTCTACTACATTGACAATATTTCTAATGCCTGTCAAGTAAAATCCTAATGTGAAATCGCTTCCACCTACAACATATATTTCTGACATATTAAAAGCACCTTTCTGCTTTTGATAGACAAAAAATTATTTTATTTTTTAGCATTTTAATTCCTATTTTATTATTATTATTTTTATGCAATCAAATGTTCTACAATAAACTTTTCTCCAATATCTAATTGCTTTGCTCTTACTATCATATGAATATTTTTAATTTCAATTTCTTTTGCAAACATATAACCCAATAATCCATTTACACTTAATGGTGAAACATGAGGCATAAATCTCGCCTTACTTAAAAGATAATTATCCATTGCAACTTCAAGATCCAATAAATTAATCTTCTCTTTGTAAAATGGCTCAATAATTTTTTTGTATGGTCCATCTGCAAGCATCCCTATTAACCCATTTATATCTTTTGCTTTAAGCAATTTATCAAGTATCTTTTTATTTAATTTCAAACCACAATAAAACAATTGAGCTTTGATTTGTTTTTCACTCTGTTTTGCTCTTTTTAGTTTTATCATATTTTTTATATTCAAAATATCAATTTCCATTAATAAAAAGTCTCTAAAAAGACTAATTGATTCAGGAACACTTTTCAAAAATTCAATCAAATCAGCAAAATAAAATTGATCCAAAGTATTTTCAATCATTAATAACGAATTTGTAGTATCATAATAATCAATAGCTGGTTTAAATAATTTAATATCAATAATATCAATATTTCTTAATACATCTTCTACACTTTCAAGCTGTATCAATGATTCAATTTTATTTTTTTTTATTAAACCGACCGGAACTATTAATTTTCTTATTTCATGAGGCTCTAATCCTGAATATTTTCCCCTTATAATTGTTTTTACATTCCATATATCTTTTCTACCAAGATATTTTGACATAACAATTTTCATCTCATCATTAGAAATATTATATAATTTTTCTAAAGTGCTCCCCAAATTCCTAGAAATAGCTGTCTCAATCAAATCTGCACCTTCTAATTCAATTCCAAATTCATTAATTTCTTTGCTATATCCCATCTCTTCTAGAAACTTAGTTATTTCAGAAATTTTCATCTTTAACATTCTATCATAATGTATTTTCTTTAGCAATGTAGATTTCATTACTGAAACCCTTGCAAAAGTATATGGAGAAAATTCGATATTCATTTTCTTAAAATCTCCAAAGATTTTGAGATTTGAAATTAGTTTTATATTTCATTTTTAGTTTAATAATTTCTTCCTTATCTCCGATACATTGTCTGAAAATGCTTCTTCTAGAAGTGCATCATAACTATAATCTACTTGAATATCACCATCACTATTTTCAGCTATTATTCCACCTACAACCTCTGATTTTACAACTTCAAATCCATTAATAAGACTCTCGTCTTTCTTATTACAATAGACTCTTGCTATATCCATTTGTTTAGAAACAATTTTCAATAGTTTATTGATATGGCTCTTTCTCTTAGCAGATTTCAAACCTTTTAATGATTTATACGCTTCATCCTTTGTTAATTCCATCAATTTTGAATCTACTTCAAATTTATGACGTCTAATACCAAAATCCAATGCTGCATCTTTAACGATTTTGTATTCTTTGATAATTCGTAGTTCATTTTCTTCAAGGTTTTTCTTGTATTCAGAAATATCCTTTTTTCCAAGTTCCTTAATTCCTTTAGCTTCCTTTTTTGCTTCTTCAATAATCTTCTGATTATCTTTATTAGTTTTATCAAGGATTTCTTGTTTTACTTTGTCAAGTGTCATTTTTATTTACCTTTATTAAAAAATTAAAATTGCTACAATTAGTGTGTAGCTGCAAGTCCTAGTATCAAAATTGACACAACTAGACCAAAGATAACGATTGACTCTGGAATAACTGTTAAGATTAGACCTTTACCAAATAATTCTTCTTTTTCAGCCATTGCACCAATTGCTGCTGTACCAATTCCTTTTTCTGCCATTGCTGTTGCAATTGCTGTTAATCCTATTGATAATGCTGCACCTATTGCAATCAAACCTGTATTTATGTCTACCATTTTATTTTTCCTCCTATTTTATTTATATTATAATTCACTTTCTCCCAAAAGCGTTAAAATTTATTCCACCACCTGAGTAGAATTTTCCAAAAAACTCAACATAATGTAACCTTATTGAGTGTAGGAACGGACTTAGTATACCAAGCATTATATTTATTGTATGTCCAAGAACAAGGACCAATACTCCTCCTATAATTCCTCCTATACTACCACTACTAAACATTTCACCAGCCATATCATTTACAACTACAGCTAAACCTAAACTTGCTAAACCAACTGCCATCAATCTTGCATAAGATAATATATTTGATAATAATGCCATAAATAATACTTCAATTGCTCCTCTAATTCCTTCTCCCAGAACAACTAAAAGACCTCCAATACCAAATAATGCAAAAACAACAGTATTAGACGGCATAATCGATGCAAGCATATCACCTACAAATCCATTTATTACTCCTAAAAAATCTTTTAAGAGCCACACCATCATTGGCATCAGTAATAACCATCCAACTTTTTCAAAAATTGCTAATTTTAATCCATGTGCATTCTTCACATTCAAAAATCCTATTGCCAATCCAATTATTATGTGTACCATACCCAATAACAAAGACAAACTCATCATATCCTCAATCTGATGTGATCTTAGTATTAAATGTGGAACCCTATACATTCCTGCAGCTTTATCAAACTCACACATTTTGTAAACTTCACATACTGTATAACCAACTTTATTCATTGCATTTGGAAAATGTTCTAATCCCATATATTCTCCAAATATTACTCCAAATATTATTGTGCTAATTGAAGCAACCATAAATGCCTTTAATACAAATGCTTTTGGCATCTTTTTCTTAAGCCAGCTAAATAAAAAGAATGTAATAATCCCATAACCAACGTCACCAAGCATCATTCCAAAAAAGAATGGGAATGTTAAAGCCAAAAAGAATGTTGGATCTATTTCCTTATAACTTGGAAGTGTATAAAGACGCATAAAAAATTCAAAAGGTGATGCATATTTATTATTCTGTAATGCTACT
Source organism: archaeon (assembly GCA_018671515.1). Classification (GTDB taxonomy): domain Archaea; phylum Nanobdellota; class Nanobdellia; order Woesearchaeales; family GW2011-AR15; genus JABHHN01. The sequence continues at coordinate 11,887 of JABHHN010000033.1, forward strand.
GGAACTGGATCATCTTTTTTTGGTTTTTCAGTATGAATATATATACTTTCATCTGCTACCAAATCAACTTCTTTTTTTAATTTAGAAACTTTCTTTTCTGGTGCCCAACCTGTAATTACAAATGTATTTTTAGTTGTCGCAAATTTTAGAGGAGCTTCAGTTACATCAACACGCTCAGATAAAACTTTTTCTGCAGTCAATAAAGACTTACCATACTCTTTTTTTATACCTTCAGTCTTTTTAACTAATTTTTCTTCTTTCCTTTTAAGATCTTCAAGTTCTTTTCCTAATTTAACAAATTTAATAGTTGAATCTGATTTTAAATCACCATAATGAGTTTTTACATATGGACTTTCAATTGGTGAAAATTCAGAATCTTCAAGAATTGCTATGATTTTTTCATCTTTTTTCTTATCAACAAATAAGACAATCAAATTAAGATCTTTATATTTATTTGTAAATAATTCGTATTTTGCTGTAACGTCTTGAACTTTTTCTTCAATATCTTCTTTTACAAATCCAATATAATGGTTAAATTTTCCATAATCCAAATCTTCTTTTAATTCAAGATCGATCATTTCAAGAGATTTTATTTGCTCTTCTGATTCATGAACTTTAGTGATTTTCTGAACATATGCTAATGATTTTTTTATACTTTTTATTTGATTATAAACAGTTTTTGTTGTTTTTTCAATTTCATTTAAACTAGGTTCTGATTTTTTTGGATTTCCAGTTATTTTTAAAAATGATATCAATGATCTTATTTTTACAAGCATGTCTGATAAATTCTCATTTTCTTCTAAAGGTGAACCTATGTCAAAAAAATCTTCTTCATCTTTTTTTCTATGCTCTACAATATGAAAAAAATTCAGATCATAAAGCTTATTTGTTACTGATTTTAGATAATGTTTTGGTCCAGCCAAAACAACTTTAACCATTCTTTGTGATTTAAACATTCTTATAGACTCCCTATATTTTTATCAACTTGTTCAACTATGAAATCTGAGGATTTATTAACGTTTTTCTTCCCACCAACAAAAATCTTATCCATCTTTTTTGCATTTACATCAAGTTTCTTTTTAACATCTTTATCTATGTCATCTTTTTGTTTTTTGACTCTTGCATCATAATCTTTATCAAGATCTTTTTGCTTTGATTGGATATCTTTTACTAAATCTTCTTTTGCTTTAGAAATAATTTTTTGTCCCTCTTCTTTTGCTTTAGAAATAATTTGAGTAACTTCTTCTTCCACAACTTGAAGCTCTACCATAGCCCTTTCTGCCATTTCTTTCATTTTAAATGTCCCCTTTAAACCTATTATATTATTATTTGTAGATTATGCTAGTCACAGGAAATATTCTCTTTATTTAAACATAGCCTATGCTTATTCTATATTCTACTTAGATGTAAGTAGTATAAGTATATTCCCTATTCATTCTTAAAAACTCACACATCTATTTTTTTTGTTATAACCCAATCAGCCAAAGTCTCCCCTATATGACCTAAAACAGAATAAACTCTTTTTTGATAAAAAGTCTTTGAATCTTTAACTTTAACATTTTCAAGCCTTGAAATTGATTTAATATACGAAGATACTGACTTTTCATTCAAATTCTCTAACACAATCTCTAAATTTTTCATCTGCTTTAAAATATCATCTAGAACTGGATTTGACTTTTTGATATTTATTAATGTATCGGCAATTTGTTCAAGCATTTTTGAAATATGCCCAATATAAAATAATTCAACATGTCTTAATTTTGAATCTTTTTTATGCATAAGCGAACTAATAATTGATTTGTTTACTAATAAATTACATTTATCTATTTCCATCTCATATCTCTCTATTAATTCAAACGTAGTACCTTTTTTTATGAAACTCGCCATACTATTTATTTTTCTAATCATAGTAAATAATAATATATCTGGATCCCCCAACGAAAGAGTTGTCTGACAATACACTTTATCTTCTTCAAAATCTAATAATTCCAAACCAGACAGAATTTTTTTATGTTCCAATATTTGTTTAGGATTTAATTTTTCATTAAATTTAATTTCAAATTTTTTGACTGGATTAATATAAGACGCAACTATGAATTTATTTATCACTTCATGATTCGTATCCTTTAATTCAAAGCTAAGAGATAATTGATCATCTTCCTGTTTCTTTTTTTCAATTATCAAATCACCACGCGGGTTTTGTTTTAAAAAAACCACTGAATTTGTAGTGATGTTCTGCTCTCTGCACCAAAGTGCTGGCAGATAAACATAAAATGTTGTCCCAGACTTCTGAATCTTTCTACTTTCCATAGAACTAAGTAGAATAAGTAGACATATTTAAATTATTTGTTGAAGAATTTTGTTGAGTGTTTATAATATAAGAAAAATATTGCTAAAAACAATAATAACATTAATGGAATTAAATAGTAACTATTACTTGATGTTTCTATTTCTTTTTCTATGAAATTATTTAAATTTGATTCTATTTTTTCATTATTTAATATCAAATTATCTTTTTCACAATCTTTATCTCCAGAAATACAGTCTGGGTCACAAATATTATCTTCAACTAATTCACACCACCCATCTTGTGAACTATGTGCACAATCAGAACAAATCAATGAAGTTTCATAATTTTCACAAATATTATTATTGTTACACATCAAATCATCTATTTGTTGTGAATAAATTTCTTTTTTATCGTAGAAAAATTTTAAAGTTTTCCAATCTGAGTTGCAAGGTCTTGATATAGAGACAATAATTGAATTCCTATATCCCATAGAATCCGGAATAAGAAAACTAAATAGAACATAAACTAAATCAGTTTCCAAATTATTACCATCATAAAATTTTGCCACTAATTTTGAATCCTTCCAGCTTGTATCTCTAAAATTAGTTGGATAAGGATAAAAATCTAATAATTCCATAGTATTGTCCCTATTTAATTTATATGAAAACTCACAAACTGGTTCAGCATATGAAATAGGTAATAAAATAAAAGCAAATACTATTATAACACAGAACAACCTTATTTTCATTTTAGATTATACACATTTCACCATATTTCATAATTTCACATTAAGTCCACAATTTTTCACAAACTTTACTTGTTTGATCAATACAATCTTCTATATTATTACCTACAGAACACCTACTACATTCTTCAAAACCACATTCACTTATCACTGTCATTTCCATAGAGCCAAGATGTTCAAATCCGTGGTGACCCATCATTGAATATTGAACTTGTGAATTTTTGTCACAAATATTTTCGCCAAAATCAATACCTTCTATTCCTAATATTTTATCAATATAACCTTTAACATAAGGAATAGGTAATATATTTCCTTCACATTTTTCATCAATCCGATCTAAACATTGATTTGGAAATGGATTTGCACACCCCATAAGCTCATTTGTATTTAATAAAAGATCTTCATTTTGTTTTTCCCAATAACTAAATAAATATTCATCACACACACCAAATAAATGAGCTAATTCGTGTGGAAAAATTAAAACTCTATCAACTATACCTACTATAACATTATTTTCATTTTTTTCAGTATGTCCAAAAGAAGAAAACGCAATTTTTCCATTCATATTTAATGCTTCACCATAATTCCCAATATTTTCAATACCATAATCATTAGAAAAAGAAATATATTTTGAAGGAACAACACCATACCTTCTTGAAATATCTTGTCCACATTTAAATCCCAAATAATTATTTTCTTCATCAATGCCATAATCTAACCCCTTATCATAAATATCCAAATTCATCCCATTATTAATAGTTTTAAAATAATATTCTGTTTGCAATAAAGTACAATCTTCACTTCTACTTTCTATTTTCTTGGAATCTGGAATTAGTTCTTCAGGTTGTGTAAATGCCAAAGAAGGTATTAAAAAACCTAATTCATTAATTTTAAAATTTGAAAACTCTTTAAAAAGCATAGCTCTTGATTTTGCTAATTTAATATAATTTTCTGAACTTAACCTATAATTTTCTTCTTTCTCTTCGTGCCTTTTTCCAAATTTTTTAAGAATATACAAATCTATTTTTCTCAATATATACAAATCAATAGGTTCCCAAAATTCATCTATATTAGAAAAATAATTTTTTTCTAAATTATTATAAGTATAACCCTCTTCATCAAAATTTAATTTTTCATCATTATTATTAATCCATCCTTCCATTTTAAATTTTTTTCCACCCATATATTCATTTTTAGATTCAAAATAAGTAGAAATTAATTCTGTTCTTTCTTCATTACCAAGTATTTTTCTATAATCATAAAACCATTTATCACCAACTGGTAAAATAATTATATATTTCTCACAAAGTGGTTTTGTTATTTCATCTTCAGGACTTATAAATAATTGACACAATTCATTTTCTTCTGAATCAAGATGAGGTACTGCTGAAGAATATGATTCACCATAATTTAATACATTATCTTGTTCTTCACTTCCACCATTAGGTTGACAAGAAAAAACTAATACTAACAAAAGAAGAATTGAAACTAATTTTTTGTTCATTAATTTTAAACAATATACTAAAAGAATAAAAAACTTTCCATATCAAATATTTAGAACTTCACCATCAATCTTTATTATTGGATTTTTAAAAACCTGATCAATATGTATTGGTGAATCATTCACACCACCAAACCACAAATTATTCCCTATTGCAATATGTGCTGTTCCTCTTACCTTTTCATCAAGGAGCGTACAACCAATAAGCTTTGCTTTAGGATTAAGACCAATTCCAAATTCACCAATCTGTCTTGATGCTAAATTATTAGGCATAATAGATTCAGCCCAATGAATTGATTTTTGTAAAAGTTTTTCTTCACTTGGATCATCTATATCAATAATTGTACCATCTTCAATTGTTAATGTAATTGGATTATTTTCTGTTAAAATTGTCCCATCAATATTTCTTGAACTTCCATCAATGACAACTTTACCATACGTATTATTAGCATTAGGTGCAATATAAACTTCCCCAGCTGGAAGATTTCCACCTGTACCATGATCAATATAAAAACCATCTGCACTTCGTCCCATCACCCCATTTATATTTATGACAAGATCAGTTCCTGCAGCAGTCTTTATGATTATTTCAGATGCCATATCTAATTTCTTTTTAATATACCTATGTTCTTCCCATAATTTTTCATAATCTAAATCAAGGGCTGCAATAAAATCTTCAATGTGCTCATTTGGAATATAACATAGACTTGGAGAAGAACAAAATTTTGACATTCTACCTTTGATAAATTTTCTATAACTAACATCTTTTATTGATCCCATCCTATTTGATGCATTCATAAAAATAATTGCATTATCATCTATCTTTTCTAATCTATTTACAATGTGTTCTTCAGCATACTCACCTTTTTTCTTAGGACTCTGAAGTAAAACATCTGATTTTAAACCCATATCTTGTGCTGCCAAATGATATGCATAACTAAGAATTGCAGAAAAATTTCTATCTTTTAAACCATAATCACCAATAATAACAACTTCTTCATTAACAGGATTAAGACATTTTTTTATTACTTTTGATAAAACTTTAGAATATCTTTTAGACACATCAAGTAAATTCTTTTCCCCCATCCAATTATGAAAATTTTCTGTCAACATATTAATTATTACCTGTATATTGATAAACCAACCAATATACAAAAAAGTATACTATTATAATATTTATAATTAATAACTACTTTATAAATATATCTACTAATTTTGAGGACAAGCCTCGAATTAATATACAAAAAAACAAAACATTTATATACTAGATATAACAGTATACATTATTATATACTAACATACAAAGAAAAAGGGGTACTGAAAATGGCTATAACAACAATGGGACAAAAAAGAAATGCTCTAATAATTAGAGATTTAAATGGAAGAATACTAAGTGTAATTGATGATGAATCATCAACAATGCCACGATTCTAAGTTTTTTCCATTTTATTTTTATTAATTATTTTTTCTAAATTTATTTTATACATCACTATATTGATTTCAATCTTCACTTACTTTTATTTCATCAATACTTGGAAAGTGCAATGCACTTTCATTTATAGAAGCAAGTGATTTTCACTTGCTAATTTATTAACCAATAAAATTAAAGATCTTCAAAATAAAACATTTCAATTCACTAACAAACTAATATTATATAGTCACCCTTCATTTTTTGGAAAACTTTAAAACAAAATCATTCTTCCCAAATCTCTATGGAACTAAAAGATAAAATCATGATGTTTGCATTAGAAAATGCAATTAAATTCAATGGCAGAGCAAATCCTGGCGCAATTATAGGTAAGATACTTTCAAGTGATCCCGAATTAAAAAAAGATATGAAAACAGTCTCAAGACAAATTCAAGAAATAATAAAAGAAGTAAATTCAATGGATTTAGAATCTCAAAAAAAATTATATGAAGAAGTCGCACCAAAAGATAGAAAAGAAAAGAAAAAAGAAATTAAGCAAAAACAAAAAGAAATCAAACATGAACTTCCAGACTTACCTAATGCAGTTCAAGGAAAGGTTGTAACTAGACTTCCACCAGAACCAAGCAAATACAACCACATAGGTCATGCAATAAGTTTTCTAATCAATTATATGTATGCAAAAAAATATGATGGTAAATGCGTATTAAAATTCGAAGATACTAATCCTGAGAAATCATCACAAGAATTTGTCAATGCAATGATTGAAGATCTTACAGAATATCTTGATATTAAACCTTCAAAAATTGCTCTTGTCAGTGATTTAATGGACATCATGTATGAAAAGGCAGTAGAGCTAATCAAAAAAGAAAAAGCATATGTCTGTTTCTGTGAAAGAGAAGTCATGAAAGATTTAAGAATGAAAGGAGAAAAGTGCAACTGTTTTGATGATGTCAATAAAAATCTTGAAGAATGGAAAAAGATGGTTGAAGGAAAACATGAAGCGGGAAAAGCAATTTTAAGATTAAAAGGAGACATGAAATCAAATAATATGGTAATGAGAGATCCAGTACTTTTTAGAATTAATTTTACACCACATTTCAAACACAAAGACAAGTACGTCTGTTGGCCATTATATGATTTTGAAAACTCAATCTCTGATTGTGAATTTGGTGTTACACATATATTAAGATCTTCTGAATTTGGTGAAATGAGAAATGAACTTCAAAACTACATCAAAGATTCTCTTGGTTATGATAAACAAGAAATAATTCATTATGGAAGATTCAATATTACTGGAACAACAACAAAAGGAAGAGAAATAAGAGAACTTATTGCATCAGGTGAAGTCTCAGGATGGGATGACCCTTCACTTGTGACATTAAAGGCATTAAAAAGAAGAGGAATAAAAAAAGAAGTCCTATATGATTTAGTATATGAAGCAGGTATGTCATTAAATTCCAAAAAAATAGACTGGACTGTCATTTCATCAATTAGTAGAAAGATTCTTGATAAAAAGGCAGATAGATATTTTTTCATTGAAAATCCAAAAAAAATTACAGTAAATAATTCACCAAATCAAAATATTGAATTAGATAAGCATCCTGAGATGAAAGAAAAAGGAGTAAGAAATTTTGAAACTAAAGATGAATTTTTCATAACAAAAAATGATTTTGATAATATCAGAGATGGAAGTCTAATTAGAATGATGGATTGTGTGAACTTCAAAAAAACAGGAGATTCATATGAATTCCATTCATTAGATTATGAAGAATATAAAAAAGAAGGAAGAGCAATAATACAATGGCTTCCTGCAAATGAAAATAATGTTGAAGTTGAAATAAGAATGCCTGATAACCAAATTGTAAAAGGTTTAGGTGAAAAAACTATCTCTGATTTGAAAGTTGATGACATCATTCAATTTCAAAGATTCGGTTTCTGCAGGCTTGATAATATTATTGATGGAAAATACGAGTTTTGGTTTACACATAAATGACAGTCACACTTGAAACTGTTGCTATAACTAGTATTAGTTTTTTTGTTCTTTATATCCTATTTAAAAAATTATTAAAAACAAATCCATCTGCACTTTCAACAAATAAATCAATTATAATATGTCCAAAATGTGCAAGTACAGATTGTAAACAAGTTTACACAGGAAGAATTAGAAAGCATAGAAATATTTCAAACAAATACAAATGTTCTAAATGTAATTATACTGGAATCTTTCCAATAATTGATAGTGATAAAGCAAAAAAGTTGAAGAGAGATATTGAAGAAGTTAAAAAATCACTTTAATAAAATATTTAAAGAAAAACCATATTTTTCTAAATACATGAAAAATAAATATAATTTTCATAAAATAATATTAATCACTTTTTTATTTTTAATTTCTTCTTGTGGTACTGAAAAGGTGCCTGTAGAACCTGAAGTTGAAGAACCAATATATTTGAATACTAATGAATTAACAAAATTAAATATTGATAACCCTATCTATAAAGATGTATTAATTTTCTATTATAATCCAATAATAAACAGAGATGAACAAATTAAAGGAATGTATCCTTGTTTAGAAACTGACCAAAATAATCCCATAGACAAATCATTAATTGAATGTTTTAAATGGAAAGATCCAAAAAATACCGCAACTTTATTAGCTACAGAAATTAGTACATTAAGCGGTGGTGTTTTAAACTATATAATAAAAGATGAGAATTATTATAGATTAAATGATTTCCCTATAAAAGAAACGGGTTATCAATTTGATATACAAAGTTATTTGAATTGTTATTCAGGCATAGGAAATTGTAATATTGATATGGCTGATTATACAAAAATGTTAGGTGATCCTTTAATTGATGGAAAAAGTATCTGCCAAATAGCTACAGAAAAAAACATAAATGAAATATGGTTTTTTGGTGGAAAAAACTACGGACTTTTTGAATCTAAATTAATAAGCAATTCACAAATATATATAAATTCACCATCTGTCGATGTAACTAGCTGTTTAATGCCAACAATTGTAATGGGTTTTGAACTTGCACCTATTTATGA
>JABHHN010000034.1 GCA_018671515.1 archaeon
AGAAATGAGACTAATTTAATTGATTTATTTAAGAAACCAAATCATTTATACTGGAAAATGATTGATTTTTGCTAATGATTAAAATTTAAAAATATACATATAATTAAAATACTAATAAATTATCTCCTTTATAAAAATAAACATTTAAAATGATATCACAAGAAGATAAAGAGAAGGCAATACACGATAAGAGAAAGCACATTAGAATTACATCATTATGTAATAATAATTGTAGTTTTTGTCTAGCAGGAGATATGTCAAATGAAGGACATTATGAGATAGATAGGATTAAAAAAGAATTAGAAGATGGAATAAAAGAAGGATGTACAAGAGTTATATTAAGTGGAGGAGAACCATCTATCCATCCAGATTTTCCTAAAATAATTAAATTGGCAAAAAGTATAGGGTACAAAAAAATCCAGACTATATCTAATGGAAGAATGTTTTCTTATAGAAAATTTTTGAATGATTGCATAGGATCAGGATTAAGTGAAATAACATTTTCAATTCATGGACATACTTCAGAAATTCATGATGCACTTACAAGAACTAAAAATGCTTTTGAACAAATAATAAAAGGAATAAAATATGCTTTATTAACAGGTATTATTGTTAGTTCAGATATAGTTTTAACCAAACTAAATTATAAAAAATTTCCGGAAATTATAAGATTTTTATACACTATAGGTATTAGAGAAATTGATGTTTTGCACATAGTTCCGTTTGGAAGTGCTTGGAAAAATTGGAAAATATTAAATTATGATTTAAATGATGCTGTTCCTTTTTTACATGAAGGATTAAAATTTGCAAAGGAGAAAGATATGGTCATTTGGACTAATCGATTTCCACCAAAATATCTTTTTGGTTTTGAATCACTTATTCAGGATACTGCGAAACTTATAGATGAAATGTATGGAAGAAAATTTTATTTTGAGCATAGTATTAAAATAAATAAAAAGCCAAATTGTTATGGGAAAAGATGTCAATTTTGTTATCTTAATGATACATGTTCAGAATTATTTATCTTAGCTGAAAATAAAAAGATAGATTTTTTTTCGAATGAAAATAATCAATTTAGAATTATCAATTTAAAAAAAGGAGATCTTAATATTTATGAACAAATAATTGAAGATAACAAAAATAATATTTTGTTTAATTTGCCACCTCCAGGAGATAGTATGATTGAGTATCAAAAAAAATATTTTAAACTTTCAGATTATATATCTCATTTGAAAGAGAAAGCAGATGCACAGAATAAAAAAATATTATTTAGAAATGTACCTGCTTGTATTTCTGGAAAGGAAAATATAATTAAAAATCCACCAAAAATAAAGAATGAGTTTTTAAACTCTGATGGTTCAATAGATGTTATTAAATTTGTAGAGGATTATGCCAAGAGAAGAAAAATAAAAGGATTGGCTTGTGATGATTGTTTATTGAATGACGATTGTGAAGGAATCTATCAAAAATATGTACAAGTTCAAGGATTTGATGAGTTAAAACCTTTTATTAATACCAAATTAATTAGGATTAATTTAGATTGCAATCAGAATTGTTTATTTTGCAATACCAATGAACATAGTGAAAATTTAATTCTAGATGAAAAAGAAATACTAAAGGAAATAGAAAAAAGTAATTGTAATAGAATCATTTTTTCAGGAAGAGAGACAACACTTGATACCAATTTATGTAAATATATAAAATTTGCATCAAATAAAAAAATAAAAGATATTAAAATTCAAACAAATGCAATAAGATGTTCAAATATAAATTACTGTAAAAAATTATTGGATTCTGGTTTAACAGGAGCTTTTGTTTCACTTCATGCACATAATTCAGTTATTTCTGAAAAAATTACTCAAGCACCTGGGACTTTTATTAAAAAGATTGAAGGAATAAAAAATCTAACAAGCTTAAATATTCGTGTCGAAGTAAATCTAGTAATTAATTCAATAAATTATCAATATTTAAATGAAATTGTTAAATATATTATTGAATTGGGACTAAAAGAAATTAATTTTTCTTTTGTAGCGCCTGTGCATAACGCAAAAAATAATTTATTCATAGTTCCAAAAATTTCTGATATAGTTCCATTTTTAAAATCAGCAATAAAATTATGTAAAAAAGCAAATATTGAATTTAATATTCCTGATAGATGTGGAATACCAATTTGCTTTATGCCTGAATATTTAAATTATTTTGATGCAAGTCTAAAAAATAATATTAAAAAGACAAGAGATCATATTATGGGTGAAAATTGTATTAATTGTGATTTATATGATAAATGTGATGGTCTTTGGAAAGTATATGCAGATAAATATGGATTTGATGAATTAAAAATAATAAACAAATCTGAAAATGAAGGAATGAAACAAGGAATTGTTGGAATTTCAACAAATTGCAATCAATCTTGCATTTTTTGTCTTGATAAAAATATCAAAGGATTAGAAGAACCATCTTTTGAGGAAGTAAAAAAATCAATAGATGATTTAAAAATAAAGAATGCAAATTCAATAGTATATATGTCTTGTGAATCTTTGCTTAGAAAAGATTTTTATGATATTTTTTCTTATGTTGAGAGTAAACAAATAGAACAAAAATTAATTACAAATGGAACATTATTATCAAATAAAACTGTTTTTGATAAATTGATTAAAGTGGGTTTAAGAAAACTTGCAATATCAATACATAGCTATGATGAAAAGTCATCTGAAGAAATTACAGGTAATAGGAATTCATTTTCTATGCAAATGAGAGGATTGCAAAACATTTCACAATATAATTTAGAAAATCCTCTTGATAAATTTGAAATAGAATTGAGATTAGTTGTTAATAAATATAATATAATGAATCTAAATGAAATAGTTAAAAATTATATTTCTAAATTAAATGCTAAATTTGATTTATTGATTAAATTAGTTAGACCAATAAAAAACACAGATAAGGAGAAATATATGCCTTTATCATCTGAAATAAAAAAATATTTTCCTTCTTTTTTGAATTATCTTAATGAAAATAAATCCAAATTTGAAGATATTCTTTTTGATAATTTTCCGTATTGTATTATTAAAGATTTTGAAATTAATTCAAGAGAATTGAGAGATATAATTAGGAGGACAAGCTATTTAGATGATAATCCTCATACAAAAAGACAAACTAAAATTTTAGATATTTTTAAAAATTATACTAAATCAAAAGTTTGTCAAGAATGTTTATATAATGTTTTTTGTCCAGGAAATTGGAAAGAGTCAAATTTAGATTTATATTTACCTGTTAGATTGTCAAAAAAGGAAAAAGAAGATAAACTTTTTTATTTTAAGAAGGTAAATAAGACTTATTCAATTGATGAATTATCAAAATTAGCAGAACCTTATAAATTAAATATTTAAAATGAAAGACAAACCAAACTTTGGTTACATTCAAGTAACTCGTACATGCAATCAGAAATGTGTTTTCTGTTCTAATCCTTATGTAGAAGATACATTGACATTAGAAGATGGAAAAAAACAAATTGATTATTATGTAGACGAATGTGGTGTAAATGAAATTATATTAAGTGGTGGAGAGCCTACTCTAAATACACATTTACCTGATTTTATCGAATATTCTTTTGAAAAGGGTGCAACACCAAGAATAATTACTAATGGACAGAAAATATCTGAAATAAATTATTTTAAGAAACTTTATGATAAAGGACTTAGATTATTTATGGTTTCAATTTATTCTCATGATAAAAAAATTCATGATAAATTAACAGGTGTATCTGGAAGTTATGATAAATTGATGAAAGCTTTAAAAAATGTTTCTGATTATGTAGGTTTTTTGAATATTAATATAACTATAAATTCTTTAAATGTAAAATCATTACATGAAACTGTTTTTTTTTTAATACAAAAATTTCCTAAGATTAAGCATTTTGTTTTTAATAATTTAGACCCTACCGGAAGAGCAGTAGACAATTTATGGACTGTACCTAAATTAGTAGATATAGAACTTCCATTAGCATATACTGTTAAAGTTTTAAAACAGTATAATAAATCTTTTAGAATTGAAAGAGTTCCACTATGTTATATGGATGGTTTTGAAGAGTTTTCAACAGAAACAAGGAGAATAGTTAAAAATCAAGCATATAGGTGTTTATTTTTAGAAGAATCAGGAAGAAGGTTATTTGAGAAAAAAAATTCTTTTTATTATCCAAATGGAAAAATTGAAACTTGTCAAATATGTACTTTAAATGAAATATGTACTGGATTAAATACAAGATATGTAAAATTATTAGATAAAAAGGAACTATATCCAGTATTTAAAGATCCTAATAAAATAATAAAAAAGATACAATAATTTTAAAATTATTTTTGCTCTATTAACTTATAATCTAAACACAAAAATATTTATACTATCCTAAATTAATAATTTAATATATAACAAATGAAAAAAGGAGGATTATATTCTATTTACTTGGTTTTAGTAGTTTTGACAGTATTATTTTTACCAAATTCAAATGCTGCCACTATTTGGTGTGGTGTAGAAAATCCAAGTGGAACTAATGTTGGTTCAACTTCATCAGTATTAAATGTTGGTGCTGGAACAACTGCTTCATCATGTTCATATCCATGGACTGTAGATTGTGATCAAATTGGATGGTATAAAAGGTGGGCATATACAAATGATGCAACAAGTTGGGTACTTTCTTCTACTACTGCTCAAAGTTCACATACACATTGGAATAATGCGTATTCAAATAGACAAGATTCAGCAAATATATATCAATGTACGTGCATATATGTTGGACATACTTGCACAGCAAATAGTGATTGTTGTTCAGGGTTATTTTGTAATTCTGGAAGTACATGTCAATCATTATTGTCTGATGGTGGAGCATGTGTTGGAGCTACTAAAATTTCATCAGTGGCTGAACAAGATGGTGCATGTTCATCAGGTGATTGTGATAATGACGGTGTTGGAGCAGCAGATGATGGTGTATGTTTTACAGCAACAGATACTTATTATGATAGTGAAGATAATAAATGTGAATATGATGCATATCCTTCTATGAGTATTTATGCAGATGAAAATAGGGGTGAGTGTAGTGCAGGAAATGGGTTTGTAGGATCAGGATGTAGCTTTAGATCAGATGGCGATTATAATGAAACAGTATGTACTTGTTTAGGGGATACTTATTATACAAATATAGGAACAATGACTGGAAGTAATTCATTATGTTGTGGTGATGATGTAGCAACTGATGATTTTACGACTTATTCCAATTCATTGACAACATCTGAATCTTTGTCATGTAGGGAATGTACAGATGGGATAGATCTTGGACCTTTGACTTTATTTGGAAATGGATATTGGGAAAATTATACTTGTATTTATGGTGATATCTCTTGTAGTTCGGGTTCTGCATCTAATGGTACATCAGGAATCTCATTTTGTCAAAATGATACCTCCACTTGCTGCACTGATTCATCAACAATAGCAGAGGGAGTAGGATGCAGTGATGGTACAATGACTGGAATAGAATATGAAAGAGATTCATCTGAAGGTAGATGTACTTCAGTTGCAACAAGTTGTACTCCATATTATTGGAATATTGGTGGTGAAATAAATGCAACAGTATGCTGCGGTGATGATGTAGGAGAAAATAAAATAGATTCTTTATTTGATACAACAATGGAAGGAACTACTGATGGAACAGATGCATGCTGTACAGCTTCTACCGATTGTATTGACAATGATATTTGTTTTGATTCAGGATTAAAGATTTATAATGCAGATGATGACCAAGATTTAGATAATGATTATTGTAATTCAGGAATATGGTATGATTGTTTTGATACTGGTCAATGTGAAGAAGATAATGGATATTTTTGTATAGATAATGATTGTATAAATTATGGTGAGAGTGTAGTTATTTCTAATTTAGGAACAACAGGAGTAGATAGTACAAATGGTGAATGTACTGATTTGAAATCAGTAGTACTTAATTTGATCTATAGTGAAAATGCAACAGAATGTAGATATAGTAATGAAGAAAAATCTAATTTTTCACCTTGGGAATCATGTGTCAATACAAAATATTGGAATTTAATAGATGAACAAGGTATAAGAACTGTGTTTTATCAAATTAACCATTCAGATGATGATAATATAGTGACTAATTCATCTGATACAATAGAATTTGATTATACAGGTGCTTGTTTAGATTTGAGTGAACCTTTATCTTCAGTAATAACTGATGAAGGGTTGTATCTAAATAACAATTCAAGATTATATGGTTCATGGACACCTTCATATGATCCTGAAGCAGCTCATTTAGGTATTCAATTAGTTTATGAGTATAAAATTAATGGAACTAATTTAACATCAATTGATGAATTAATTGATTGGACACCCTCTGGAACTCAGAGAGAATTTTTGTATGAAAATAAAACACCTAGATTAAGGGAAGGTATGAATTATACAATTTATTTAAGAGTGATAAATTCTAATAATCTTACTTCAAATTCTATTTCAAATGGGATTATTGTTGATACAATACCACCACAGATTAGTGGAATTACAAGCACATCTCATATTGGAAGAACATGGTATAACAATGACACAATTACACTTTCATGGAATTTTTTAGATACTAATTCTGGTCTTTATGGATATAATCATCAACTTGATATTGTTGGTGATCATTCTATTTCAAAAATTGTTAAAACAACAGGAAGCACTGAAAGTGAAATATATTATAATGTAAAAAATGGAAATTATACATTTTTTATTAGGGCAAGAGATAATGCTGGAAATTGGGCAGATACTGAAAAATTAGACTATTGGATAGGGATTGATACAACTCCTCCTACTAGGCCAAATCTTTTGATGGAGACAAAAAATGCAGATTCAGAAAATACAGTATTTAATTGGGCAGAAGCTATGGATCCTGATTCTGGTATAGTAAATTATTTCCTTAATGTGACAGATATTGATAATGGTTCAACAATATTTAATGGTTGGATAAATACAACATCACCATCATACACTATCAAAACCATAATGGGAAGAAATTATATGGCAAGAGTACTTGCATTAAATGGTGCTGATTTAAATAGTAGTTTTATAATGATGTCAGATATTACTCCACCGATTATTACATTTGTTAAACCAGAAAGAGAAATTATTCGTTCACCAGTATTGGTTGCTATGACAAATGAAAAAGCAACTTGCTTTTATAAATTACCTGGTAGAAATTATATTAAGTTTATATATACAAATACAACACTTCATGAAACTAAAATTACAATTCCAAAAGGAGTGTATAATGATGTGGAAATCATGTGTTCTGATGTTGTGAATTTAAGATCCAGTAGAACAATTGATTTTGATTATGATTCATATAATGGAACTTTTTTAACAGTATCAAGTCCTGTGAATTATTATGTTTATGAAAATGTAATGTTAAATTTTACAGTTAGGTCTGCTGCAGAAGATATAGGTGAAATTAGAAGAAATGATATAATTTTAAAAATTGATAATACTATTGTTGATAAAGAAGATTATAGTCTTTGGGATGCTGCAAATGGAAGTTATCAATTATTAATAAATGGTGATAGATTTGTTGAAATTGGAAATCATGATATCAATATCACAATTGATACAGGAAAGTTTACTTTAAGTGATTTATCTACGATCTCAATAGGTGATTTAAAACAATGGGTATCTATTAAAAATTCTTTTGGAATTCCAATGGAGAAAAGTCATATATCTTATATCGATGAATCATTTGGTACAATTGGTGTAGCATCAGATTCAGAAGGAATTAATATTGGAAGTCATTTAAATGATTTAAATATAAGTGCTAGGTTAGATGGGAAATCTTATATATTTTATACGAAAGATTCTAATAAAATAATTCAAAAAAATAGAAAATTTGAAAATGATGATTTTGTTGGAATTGTATCTTTTGGTTATAATGATTTAAAAGATTATTATATAAGACTTTCATTAGAGTATGAAACACTTGAATTTAACGATCAAATAAAAATTCAAGAAGGAAAACCAAGATTACTTCTTAAGAATTTAGGTTTGAATAATTTAGATTATATTTTGATGGATATAACAAGAAAGTAAAATTTTAATTTATATTTTTTATTTTTTATTTATATCATTTATTTTTTTCTTTTGGAAAGTTTTAAAAACAGTAATACCTATAGAAACATAGAGGAGAAATCTTTAAAGATGAAAAGGAGGTGGAATTTTTCTAGTTGTAGAACTTTTAATAATTTTTAAAGGATGAAAAATTGTAAAAAATTGTCATTGGATGAATTTCCTGAACCACCAATAAATAAAGATTTTATTAAAAATAAATCTTTTAAACCTATTTTAGAAATTATTGAAGGAAAAAGTGGAGAATTTGGTAGGATATTTTCTATTATTATGTTTATTTTGATTTTTGCATTCTTATTTTATGGGATATTGCCTGGTCAGGAAAATAAATTTTATAAAGTATGTGCAGCAGGTGAAAATTATCTTTGTTATGAAGCAACTTGCACTTATGATAATCAAGATTGTGATACTTCTGTTGGTAATGATGGTTTTTGTGATTCTTGTACGAGTCAAGGAGGATCTTGGAGTATAGGTGGAGAAGTTGATCCAACTGTATGTTGTGGTGATGATGCAACAGATAATTCTATTATTGAGATACAAGGTACAGATGCTTCATCAAAATTTGATGATGCTGCAAATTTATGTTGTGATACATCAACAGATTGCGTAGAAGCAACAATTTGCATTCCTACAGGAACAGTAACAGGAATAGGTATTGATGATGGATATTGTAATGCAGGTTCTTGGGAAGGTGGGGATGCAGGTCAAACTCAATGTGAGGGATTAAGTGATATATGGATTTCAACAGGAATAGGTGGAAATTCTGGTTGCTGCGGTGATGATACAGCAGCAGATGATTTCAATTCTACGGATTCAAATGGTAATAATTTATGCTATAATGGGACAGTATTATCAGATGGAAGTGTTTTAGGTTCAATACTTAATGTGAATGGATCAATGTATGATTGTGGTGGAATTGCAGATGATGATTCAGATATTGGATTTCATGTTGTAGGACAAAGTTGTACATCTTATGAATCATTGTATTGTCAATCAAATAATTCGTGGAATTCTGATTTTTCAGGTGAATGGGCATGTGATTGTACAATGGGATCAAGTCCAAGTTATTGGAATTTAGGTGGTGAAACTGCTTCTACTACTTGTTGTGAAATTGATGGTGGAAATAGGGCAACAAGAATTTCAGATAGTACTATGGATAATGAGTATGTTACTAGTTCTTCTGATGATGCTTGTTGTTCACATATTACTGATTGTGTAAATGGAAGTGATTGTTATGCAAGTCCTGATATTTCAACAGATATTGATGTAGATGGAGATTTTGATTATTGTAATTCAGGTATATGGTATGATTGTAATACGGATTCAGAATGTAAAACCGGAGATCCATGTATTAATAATGAATGTATTGAAATAAATGAATTTATTGAAATATCAAATATTGGTCAGACTGGATTTGACCAAGTAAACCCTGAATATACATCAATAAGATCAGTAATTTTACATTTGAATTATTCAAGTTTTGTGAATAAATGTAGATTTATAAATTATGATAATCCTTATGTTTTACCTGTAACTGATAATGAAAATTGGACAGGTTGGGAAAATTGTGTTTCAACAAAATTTTGGCAATTATCTGAAAGATCAGGATTAAAAACAGTATATTATCAATTGAATTATACAAATGGAATTGGCCCAAGTGATATGAAAAATGATAGTATTAATTATAATTTTTCAGGTGCAGGTCTTGATTTATCAACACCAAGTAATGTAGAAATTGATTTTGGAGGATACACTAACATTAACACTACTTTAAGTGCATCTTGGTCAAAGGCAACAGATTTTGAATCAGATATTTTAAGAATTTTAATATTGTATAATTATTCAATTTTTCAAAATAATGATTTAATTTTTTCAGATATTATAGATGATCTCTCTTTTAGAAAATCAGGATTTAATTTTTCACATGAAGATAATATCACTATTAATATAACTACAATTAATTCAGCAGGTATTCAAAATAATACTAAATCTAATAATTTAGTAATTGATCTTGAACCACCAGGTGCAGTTTCAATTGTATCAAAACTTTTTAAAAATAGATCAACAAATACTTGGCAATCTCTTGATGAATCAGTATGGACTAATGCGAAACAAGTAAAATTTATTTGGTCAGCTACAGATGATTTATCTGGTATAGGTGCTTATAGTTATTTATTGACTGATGTATCCACAAAATATCCAGATGATATACCTGAAGGATCAGTAGGACTTTTTGCAGTTGCAAATGAGATAACCTTAAATTTAAATTCTGGTCAGAAATATTTTAGAGTTAAAGCAAGAGATGTAGCAGGAAGTTGGGGTCCAAATGCTATTAGTGGTGAATCTATATTTAAAATAGATAATACTCATCCTTCAAGACCATTATTAACTAATCAGGAATATAATCCAGATGATCAATCTGTTATATATACATGGTCAGAATCAATCGATGAAGAAAGTGATATATCACTTTATCAAATAAATTTAACTGATAATAATGATAATCTATTGGACACTTTTTTTGTTGATGGGAGTGAAACATCTGGAAAATATAATAGTACATTTGATCAGGAAATTATTATTATAATAGGTGCTAAGAATGGAGCGGGTTTATGGAGATGGTCTAATCAAGAAGATATTGATATAGATACTGAGCCTCCAAAAATATTGTCTACTTCAGAAGGAACAGTCATTGAATCCACATTTTTACTTTATTTAAATACTAATGAAGATACAACATGTTATTATACTGAATCAGGTAGAACAAATAAGTTCTTGTATACTAATACAACATATCATGAGGCAAAAGTTACGTATTCAGATGGAAATTATAATTTTTTAGTAGAATGCTTAGATAATACATTAAATTCAAATACAACAACTTTTGTAGTTAAAGTAAATACAGATGAAGAAGTTACTGAAGTAAATATTCCTTCTTCATTTACATCATATGTAAATACATTAACTTTTTTTACACTGAATGTAACAAATTCTACTACTAGATTGGGTGGTATTTCAAGAGAATCTTTTAATGTTGTTTTAGATGAGAATAATATAGATTTTAAAATTGATGAGATAGAAAGTGGACTATATTCAATTGGTATTGAAGGCGTTGAAAATGGAACCTATTCTTTAAAAGTAAATGTAAATGGTATAGAAAGCAACATTATGGATCTTGGAATTGAGGATTTATATTTTAACATAATTTATTCAGATAATAGACTTGGAAATATTCTAAATACAGATAAAATATCTTATGGTGAAATATATAATTTGGATGCAGGGATTGCGTCAGCAAGTGAAACATTCATAAGAGATTCACAAGGATCATTATTTGATGTTACAGTTGATTATGATAATTATGCACATATTTTTTTGACTTATGAGATTATTGGAATTGGATCCAAAAACAAAATACTGAAAAAAGATGATTTTTTAAATAAACAAAATCCATCTTTTGGGTATTCTATTAATGATTATTTTGTAATTAATCTGATATTGGATTATTATGATTTGGATATAACAACAGATGCAGAAAGGGAATTAAAAGGAAAAAATAATCTTTTTATAAAAAAAATAAGGTCCTCATCAGGAAAAAGGACGGTTTATCTTAGTAATGACTTAGAATGAAAAAAAAAATAATTTTGGGATTATTGTTTTTTATGTTTTTACCTATTGTTTTTGCAAATAATCTGACAATAAATAATATTGGTGAAACTGGATTTTTAAATATTAATCAAGAATATACTTCAAAAAAGTTAGTAATTTTGCTTCTTAATTATTCTAATGGTGCAGATATTTGTAGAGCAATAAATCATGATGATGATGCTTCCTTTCCTTCAAATTCAAGTTTAAAATGGTCACCATGGGAATCATGTTTTGTTGAAAAATTTTGGGAATTATCTTCTGACTTTGGATTAAAAACTATTTATATGCAAATAAATTATACAAATGGTGATAGTTATATTACTAATGATTCAATATATTATAATGGGACTGGAGCAGGTTTGGATATCACAAATCCAAGTTCAGTAATTATTTCTATTGAAGATTTTACAAATGATCCTGATAATTTTTTAGCTTCTTGGACAAAAGCTATTGACTATGAGTCAGTAAGCCTTTTAAATATTCCATTAATTTATGAATATAATTTATATAATTTATCAAATAATCTTAAAAAGACTGGAAGAACTCAAGGACTTAATTATCTTTTTACAAATTTAAGTCTTGAACACAATGAATCAGTATATCTAAATCTGACAGTAATAAATTCAGCTAGCCTTGAAAATACTACAAATTCAAGTTTATTAACAGTGGATTTAATCAATCCTGAACAACCAGAAATATTAAATGCATTGTTTTTGAATAAATCAACAGCTTCTTGGCAAAATATTGTTGAATCAAATTGGATTAGTACAAATGAATTATATATTAATTGGACTGGGACTGATAATCATTCTTATGTAGATGCTTATAGTTATATAATGGATTTGTCTAAATACTCATCACCTGACGATATTCCTGAAGGTGCAGGTGGAGCTTTATCTAATCAAATTGAAACAAATATTTTATTTCCTGGAACTGCTGATTTTTATTTTAAGGTAAAATCAAGAGATGCTGCAGGAAATTGGGGAAATCATACAAGATTAAATGTAAAAATAGATAATTCAGCACCTACAAAATCGAAGATATTATCAAATACATTAGTTGCTCAAAATAAAACAATTACGTATATTTGGAAAAATTCATTTGATGAAGAGAGTGGAATTGCAGGTTATAAAATTAATGTAACAAATAATTATACAGGTTCTAGTAATGTTTATGATACAAATGGTACAACAACAAGATATGAATATAGTGTTCTTGCAGATGAAGATAAAGAAAAATATTATGCAATAG
The DNA here is from genome assembly GCA_018671515.1 of archaeon. GTDB lineage: Archaea > Nanobdellota > Nanobdellia > Woesearchaeales > GW2011-AR15 > JABHHN01. The sequence continues at coordinate 13,057 of JABHHN010000034.1, forward strand.
TTGGTGCAAAAAATGGTGCTGGTCTTTGGACATGGTCAAATGAAGATGACACAATAAGTGACACAAAACCACCTGAAATATTGTTTAAAAAACCTAATGGGAATGTTGTGTCAAAAAACCCAATAATTTCCATTTGGACAGATGAAATTGCTTCATGTAAATATTATTCTGCAACAAGTCCACAGATACCAATGATTTATACAAATACAACATATCATGAGACAAAATTAGGTTTGTCAAATGGTGCCTATACATTCACTTTAAATTGCACAGATCCATCTGGAAATTCAGGGGCTTCATCTATTTCATTTACAGTAAATACACTCTTAGAAGTAGATGCATTGAATTTTACTATTCAAAATATAGTATATGAAGGAGAAATAGTATCATTATTGTTAAATATAAATAGTTCAAATAATGGTTTAGGTGATGTTCCAAAAAATGAAATTGATTTATTTTTGAATTCTGAAAATATTGATTATTCAGTAATTGATATTGGTGATGGTAATTATAATATTTCTTTTATTGCTCCTGTTGATTCTGGAATTTATCCATTTACTATTACTGTAGATGGAATTACTGAGTCAGGAAATTTAATAGTTGAAGATTTAAAATTTGTTTTTTCATTTGAATCTAATAATTTTTTATCAACTCAAAATAAGACGAAAATGATATATAATAAATCCTCAGAGGGGATATTTGGCTTTGCATCAACAGATGAAAATTTGATTTTTAGAGATTCAAATTGGATGATGAATTTATCAAGTGAAATTACTGAGCCCATAATGTTTTTTTTTACAAAGACAGATAAATATTTTGAAAAGGTGAACCGAATTATAAAAAAAAATGAATTTTATGAAAGTTCAAATCCATCTTTTGGTTATATTTTTGAAGAAAATTATTTTATTAAAGAGAGATTAAATTATGAAGAAATAGAAATATCGACAGATGCGACTTTTTCATTTTATCCTGGTCAATATGAGTTTTTATTAAAAAATTTAAAATCTGATGAAAATGAAAAAGAGGTTTTTATATCTACAAATATAGAAGAAAATGAAATTAAAATATATCAATATGGATAAAAAAGGGCAGTTTTATATTTTTGCTTCTATAGTTTTATCTACAGTAATTTTTTTTACAGTAATAAATAGAATTGTTCTTCAAGATGCAGATAAAGAATTTAATTATGTTTATGAAAATTATATTTATGAAGCAAATAAAGTCATAAATAATGCGGTCTTTTCACAATCAAATATATCTAATCAATTTAGCAACTACACATTAGATTTTATTGAATATATAAAATCTAAAAATTCCGATATGGGAATAAGCTATATGTTAATCTTTCAAAATGATATAAGAATAGTTAATTATTTAAATGGTCCTATCTATTATAATAGACAGTATTTAATTGAAAAAAGTGATCAGAGATTGTTTAGAAATGCTGGAAATTTTTCAATAGTATATAACAATAGGACATATTATTATGGTTTAGATTCGAGTGAATCAATTCAATTTAAAGCATTGGTGGAAAAAATTTAACAGATATGAAAATAATTAAAAATTTTAAAAAAAGGGGAATAGCTGCTTTTGTTAGTTGGGTATTAATTATAATGTTTGCTGTAGTTTTAAGTGCAATTATGCTTCAATGGACAAAAGGTTTTGTCAAAAAACAAGGAGAAGATCTTACAACTAGGGGTGACGTAATGCTTTGTGGTGATACATCGATAAATGTAGATGGGATCTGTCAAAATACGCAAACTTTAAATATGAATCTTACGAATAATAATAACTTAGAAATTGATAAATTGAGACTAAGATTTATAGATTTATATGATGCGTCAGAAGTGAAACAAATTGATTTAAAACTTTCGTCAGGTGAATCTGAAAAGTATTCGGTTTTAAAACAAGGAACAACAAAACAAGTGAAAGTCACTCCAATTGTTTTGAAAAAAGATAAAGAAATTGTATGTGAAGAAAAAAGTTTTACATTTGAGGAAATAAAACAATGTTAAGAGGTGAATAATTTGAAAAATTCAAAAAGAGGTGTGTCTCCTCTTATTGCTACTGTGTTATTAATAGCATTTTCTGTTGCTCTTGGAGCAGTTGTCATGAATTGGGGAAAAGGGTTTATTACTGATCAAACAGAATATGTCGATGCAAAAACACAAATTCAGTTGTCTTGCTCTATAGATGTAATAATAGATTTTTTAGAAATAAGTGATTCAAAACAAGTATGTTATAATAGTTCAGAAGGAGCTGTATATTTTACAATTGATAATCAAGGTGCATCAAATGTTTCAGGTATAAGTATTCAAGTAATTAATTCAAATAAAGATACTTTTGGTAATGAGTCAATATATAATTTAGTATCAGGAGCAGCACAAAGATATAGGATAAATGATACAAATATGGGGGTAGCAGAATATGTTGCTTTAACTCCAATGATTACTACACCTGGTACAACAACAAGACAAGTTTGTACAAATAATAAAATAATATTAGAAGATCCAGATGCATGTACATAGGTCAAAATAAATGACATTTAAAAAAGGTAATGTGAAACTTAAAATATTATTTTTTTTTGTGTTTTTTGTATCATTTATATTGTTAGCATCTTGGGTTACAAAATTTTATTATCAAAGTACAGAAATTATTGATGAGGATTTAAAAAGAACATCATGCCAACAATATGATTTTGAGATAAAAGAAATAAAATATGAAAATAAAAATTTAATTTTTGAAATAAGAAATAATAAATTGACAAGTGAAAAAATAGATATAATTAACATTTTGAGTGGAGAGGGTTTAGTTAGTCAAAAACAAGATACACCTATTGAAGTATCTGATTCAAAATTTATTCAAATAAAAGATATTGAATTACAAGATTCAGTTACAATATATATACAAAATTGTCCAGAAAACAATAGAACTTTTACAATATGAAAAGAAAATCTCAAATTTGGGTTTCAGCAGTTTTATATACACTTATTGCTGTACTTGCTTTAGTACTTATTCTTGAAGCTGGACTTCCTATAATGGAGAGAATGAAAGATAGAGCTACTTTTACTAAAGTAAAAGATATAATGCTTAATTTGGATAAACACATACAAGATGTTGCAAATGAAGGTGAAGGTTCTCAAAGAATAATTTCTTTAGATGTTAAAGATGGGGAATTATCATTTAACAATAATCAAGTAGTGTGGGAAATGAAGACAAAGCAAAAGATTATTGATCCTAGAACAAGTACAAGTATAGGAAATCTTATAATAACCAGTAATGCGAATGTCATAACATATGAAACACCATTATATCATACAATGAGTACAGGAATTGAGAATGATACATTTGAAGTTAGAGTAAATAGAACTGGTTCCAGAACTAACTGGGAAGAGATTAATACTTCCAAAATAATTGATTATATAAGTTATAATGGTGTTAAAATGAATGGGACATTTAGTTTTAGTTTGAATAATTTAGCAGGATCTACATTTGGAAATGGTTATACTGAATTGATTCCAGGTGGTAATAGAACAAATTTAGGTAGGGCTAAAGTGGTTGCTCATATAAATTCATCATTTGCGCAGTATGATCTTGAAATTCTATTGGAAAGTTATTCAGATTTTATATCTACAAAAATTAAGAATTTTGAAGCAAAAAACTAAAAAATGGCAGATGAAAGTGGATCAATATTTAAGATAGATACAAGACCTACTATAATTGAATTGCCACCTCTTTCTTCAAGGATGGAAATAAATGTAAGATATCCACTTATAGCACCATATGCTTATGCTCATGTATTTTGGGATGATGAGCAGAATGAACTTATTTATAATTTAGAAGAACCTGCATTGACTCCTGCTGAACATGAAATTCTAAGATTAATACAGCTTGCTCTTGAGGAAATGATAAATATAAGTTATTCTCATGCTAATAAACTTAATCTTATAATAAATTATTTGGAGAGAAATGTTCAGGCGATTCTATTGGAATTAGGAACAAAAGTGTCACGTCCAACTTATTTAAAACTGATGTATTATATTTATAGAAATTCTGTTGGCTTAAATAATATAGAACCACTTATTCATGATTATTATATTGAAGATATTGAATGTAATGGTCTAAATTTTCCACTATATTTAGTTCATAGAAAATATGAGAATGTCAGAACAAATATGGTTTATAAATCAATGCAGGAATTAACGGATTTTGTTGAAAAATTAGCACAAAAATGTGGAAGATATGTTTCATATGCAAAACCACTTTTAGATGGAACTTTACCAGATGGAAGCAGAGTTAATGCAACATATACTGCAGATGTGACAACAAGAGGACCAACATTTACTATAAGGAAGTTTACAAAAGAACCATGGACACCAATTCATCTTATTAAATTTGGTACTGCGTCTGCTAGAGTCTTTGCTTATATTTGGTTGGCTATAGAACATCAATCAAATTTTATAGTCATTGGTGAGACTGCTTCTGGAAAAACCTCATTTCTAAATAGTATTTTGACATTTATTCCTCCTGAAGCAAGAGTAGTATCTATTGAAGATACAAGAGAATTAAATTTAGCGCATGATAACTGGTTGCCATCTGTTACTAGAGCAGGTTTTGGTATTCCTAATTTAGTTGGAAAAGAATATGGTGAGATTTCATTATTTGATTTATTAAAAGAAAGTTTTAGACAGAATCCAGATTATGTAATTGTTGGAGAAATTAGGGGTGCAGAAGCATTTGTACTTTTTCAAGGAATGGCATCAGGTCATTCATCATTTGGAACATTTCACGCAGGAAGTGTTCAAACACTAGTTAGAAGACTTGAAACTCCACCTATAAATTTATCTCCTTCATTAATAGAAACCCTTGACATAGTGTGTGTAATGACACATAAAAAGGAATTAGATAAAAATTATAGAAGAATGAAAGAATTAGTTGAGATTCAAGAAGCTTCAAATAATATTGGATCAATTAAATCAAATATGCCATTTACATGGGATCCTGTAAACGATGAAATTAATCAAGTGACACCATTTTATGTATTACATAAAATAAGTAAAAATACTGGAACTCCAGTTAAAGAACTTGAAAGAGATATAGCTCAAAGAGAAAAATTACTTACAATGATGGTAGAAAGAGAAGAAGTTGAATTTAAAGTAGTCAATGAAATTGTTAAAGATTTTTATCTTAGTAAAGAAAAATTATTAGAAAGATATGGGTTATTATGAAAAATTTAGATGGAATAAGAAAAGACATTGAAAGATTATCTTATTTATCTGATGTTTATGAAAATTTAAAAAATAAAATTAATAAGTGTTCTAAATCTGAAATAGAAGATTTAAAATCACAAATAGGAATTGCAAAAAAAGAGATGATGCAGATTTCCTATCTAATTGATAAAAATATTGGAACACTTACTAATTAGGGTTAGGGGTAATGACTAGTATAAAGGAATATTGCAGAAATATGAGTCTTCTGCTAGATGAGATTGAAACATATAATAGATTAAAGAATAAACTTCAAAATGATATTAATATTTTAGATAAACAATATCAAAGAGGTGATCTTGAATATAATGAATATATTAAAATAAAAAATAATATATTAGGTAATAATTCAAAAAATCTAGTTTTTGGATTTTATGATAAGCATATAAACTCTATAGTAAATAATTTAGGTTCAATAAATACAAAATTATTGAAAGATATATATACTGAAAATATTGATGTGAATATAATAGAAGAGGATGTTTATGAAAAAATATCTAGGCAGACAACTGGAATAAAATTACCTAGTCTTAAAGGTGATTTTTCATCTATAAATAAGAATCTATCTAAAAAATTAAAATTTAATAGGCATAAAAATAATAAATCAAATGTTGAAAATCAAAAAGGAAAAAATAATAGATCAAATATTTCAAATGTAGAATTTGAATTAAGAAAAGAAGAATTTAAAAAAAATTTAGCAACTAAAACTAAAAGAATTAAATCTTCTGATTTTGAAAAATCACTTCATAGGAAAGGAATATTTAAGATACAGGGACCAACAAGCTATGAAAAAAAAGATCATTCAAAATTAAAAAACTTACCCTTTGAAATTGAGGAAAAAGAAGGTATTAGAATTGATGAAGTAGAATCGGATTTTGAAAAAAGATCAAATGAGTTTAATAATGATAATTTTAGTGATTCTAATAAAATTAAGAATGTAGATGAAAAAGAAGCTATGTCTATTGATACAAAATCAGAATTTGAAGTTAGATCAAGAGAATTTAAAAAAAATCTTAGTGGTAGAAATAAAATTGAAAGTAAAATTAAAAAAGAAAATGTAACAAACACTGTTGAATCAGAATTTGATATTAGGTCTAGAGAATTTAAAAAAAATCTAGCTGATCATAAGAAAATAACAGATTCATATCATAATAATAAACTAAGAAATGAAATAATTAATAAAAAATCAAATAGTAAACCTGTTAAATTAATTCCAAAATTAAATAAAAGGGATAAAGAAGATTATATTTTTAAAGATGCAAAGCCTGCACAAAATTTAAAGACAGTACCTAAACCTCATGAAAAAGAAAATTTATATATACCACCAGTAAAAAAATTAAAATTTCCAAAAAATATTATTTATGCTTTTCAAGCAAAAGAAAAACCTCTTGCAGATAAATTTTCTAAACATGAAGAAGGAGTAAAAATGGGTGGAATTGTTAATTCAGAGGCTTTAAAATTCTTTATGACTGGAAAGAGAAATGAGAAATCTTCATCGGTTGTATCTGCTTCAACAAATTTTGTTCCTTCAATATTTTCATTACAAGATAAAAAAATTGATGAATCTTATAGTTCAACAGTATCTAAAAGTGAAGTAATGAATCCTTATCTTTTAGAAAAACAAGTAAAAGCACTTAAAAACCTTATCACTAAAAAAGGTCCTAAAATTTATAAACCAAGTTCAGTTGGGTATTTTGCAAATATTACTGTTAGAAGAATAAGTATTCATTTTATAGAAAAATATCCGGCTTTATTTAAAAAATTATATCTTGCAATTAGATATGCAAACATTAAAGTCCTTTCTAATACATACATAAATATAATGTTTTTGATATCAATTTCAGCATTGATATTGTCAATTCCAATTTTAACAGTATTATTTTCTTTACAAGGAAATTCAATATTTTTGATGATAATTAAGACTATGTTCTTTTCTTCAATATCTACTTTAATGACATTTACTGCTCTTTATTATTATCCATTTTCATTAATAAAAAAAAGAAAGGCATCAATAAACACAAATTTACCATTTGCGATAGATCATATGTCTTCAGTTATTTCTTCAGGAGTTTCTCCAGCTGTGATGTTTAAACTTATTTCGGCTTCTAAAGAATATGGTGAAGTTTCAATTGAAATGGAAAAAATATATAATTATATTGATGTATTTGGATATGATCTTCTAACTGCAATGAGAGCTGTTAGTTATACAACACCATCAGCAGATTTAAAAGAATTTTTTGAAGGTTTCATATCAAATGTTGAGACTGGTGGAGAATTAAAAAATTATCTTTCTCAAAAATCAAGTGAAGCATTGATGAATTATAGATTAAAAAGACAAAAATATGTAGAATCATTAGCTACTTATTCGGATATTTATACGGGTGTGTTAATTGCAGCTCCATTATTTTTTGTAACTACTTTTTCACTTGTAAGTGTTATGGGTGGGCAAATAGGTGGTTTAGATATAAGTACAGTAATTACAGTAGGCACATATTTAGTGATACCTTTATTAAATGTAGCATTTATATTATTTTTAGAAACAAATCAACCGGATATATAAAAAAATGAAATTCAAAAGACAATATATGATTGGAATAGGTATAGGGATAGGAATATTAGTTTTTGATTTTTTATTATTTTGGAAAACAAAGTGGTTCATGCCTGTTTTTATTGTTGCAGGTTCAATTGCTTGGGGTCAGATATGGATTGATTTTTTTATTGAGGGACAAAAACAAAAAGAAATAGAATCTAGATTTTTAGACTTTGTCAGAAATTTAACAGGTGCTATAAAATCAGGAATGCCTGTTCCAAAGGCAATAATGCATGTGGCTAATATTGATTATGGATCTTTGAGTCCATATATTAGAAAGATGGGGAATCAAGTAGAATGGTCAGTTCCAATTCACAAGTCATTATTATTTTTTAGCAATTCAACGAGAAATGATATAATCAAGAGATCTATTTCAACAGTAATTGAAGCAGAACAATCTGGAGGGAATATGGAGGATGTTTTGGAATCTATTACTCAATCATTATTGGAGATAAAAAAGATTAAAGAATCAAGAAGAGCAAGTATCCATTCTCAAGTTGTTCAATCGTACATAATTTTTTTTGTTTTTGTAGGTGTTATGGTAGTAATTCAAAATCTTTTAATACCTTATCTTCTTGGTCAATCTCAAGGAGGAGGAGCTCTTGGTGGAGCATTTGGTGGTGGAGCAGAAGTAACAGTAAATTTTAATGTAGAAATTAAGACCGATTCTTTGGGAAGTTTTATAGTTAGTATGTCTAATTGGTTTACTTCATTGCGAGGTGTTTTTTTAATGCTCTCATTGATACAGGGGCTCTTTGCGGGAGTTATTATAGGTAAATTATCGGAAGGTGATTTGACATCAGGGTTAAAACATTCTTTGATTTTATGTACAATTGCGTTCTTTGTGATGACATTGATTTCACCACCAACAGGACCAGTATTGTAGTTAAATAATTTTATTATTATTTATTTCATTTATTATATTTTGTGCAATCAATTCATATCCTTTAGAATTTGGATGCCAATTATCTGTAGAAAAAATATATTGATTAATTGTGTCATCATTTATTATTTTTTTAAATATTAAGTCGTTTCTTATTAGAAGTATTTTTTCTTTTTTGGCTAAATCAACAAATTCTTTAGAATTAAGATATGTTGGATTAATATGGTATGTCATTAGTATTGGAATGATTTTATTATTTTTAGAAGTTTCAATTATTTTCAGTATATCATATTTCCAAGTGTTAATAAATTCATCACGATGTGTTTCTGATAAATCATATATCCACTTTTTTATTGGATATCTGACATGTTCTGGACCACCCCAGATATATTGATTGTTTTTTAGGCTTTGAGAATATTGTTTATTATTTTTTACAAAGTATCTTATATGAATATTTCTTAAATATCTGTAGAGTCTTAAGTTGTCAAGAAATGAGTATAATTTTACTTTGAAACTATCTTTTCCTTTTATGAATTTATGAAGATTACTTTCTGCCAGAGACCATTCATTATTGTAACCTGCCATAATTAAGATTATTTTTGGTTTGTAAATTTCTATGTATTTTTCAATTCTATTTGAGAGTTGTCCTGTGTTTTGGCCCATATGTACAGGAATTATTACATTGATATTTTTGTCAGGGTGTAATTCTTTTAATTTTCTTTCTAATTGTAATGGATATGATTCATTTCTTAATACTCCAAGTCCTGCAGTTGAGGATTCACCAAGTGTAAGAATATTTATTGCATTATCTTGAAGATAAAAATCATTTTTTCTAAAGGCAGTTTTATTAAGATAAATATCACCTATTACTCTAAGTGATATTTCAATTGAGATTAGGATTAGAATTATGAATAAGAATTTATTGATGTTTTTTTTATGTTTTTTTGATAGTTTTATTTTTTTCATCATTATTATAATAGATAATGAAATATTTATTTAAATGATATTAATTAAATGAAAATGTCGAATTATTATTTTTAAATAAGAATTTATGTTACTTCTCCACCACCTGGCAATGAAGGTTCATCTTTTGTTTTATCCTCTGGATTTTCATCATTAATGTCAATATCTATCTCCTCGTTAGGATCAGCATAAACCATTTGGTCATCATTAGGAATGCTACCTCTTCTTCCTTCACAATTTTTGAATCTACCTTCATTTGCACGATCATTCATCATATCTGCTGGAATAGGACCTTTTTTAGTACTACCATCGATTTGGCAATCAAAATAATCATAACGATTCTTTGAATTATTTGTACTTTTAATAGCAAAATAAACTATAGGAGGTACAACAATAAGAATTATAACTAATATAACTGCTATTTCTATCAATCCTTGTCCTTTTTTTCCTTTTATAAGTTTAGAAATATTTTTGGAATTTATAAATTTTTATCTATTTTCATTGTTTTTAATTTTCACTAATTTTATAAACATAATTTAATCATCTATTCATATGGGGGATGAATCAATCATAGAGATTAGTGGTATTTCTAAGTCTTTTGGGAAAAATAAAGTATTGAATAATCTAGATCTTAAAATTAATGAAGGTGAAATTTTAGGTTTGATTGGTAAAAGTGGATGTGGGAAATCAACACTTATGAAAATACTTTTAGGTGTCTATAAAGGTGATAAAGGAAATATTACTATTGATGGGAATAAGAATCCACAAAATATAAGGCATTATATAGGATATACAACACAAGAAAATTCATTTTATGATAAATTAACAATATTTGAAAATATGAAATATTATGCTAATTTATACTCATTAGGTAAAAAACAATTACCTAATGGTTTAAATGAACATATAGATAAAATACTTGATTCAGTTGGACTTTTAAAATCAAAAGATACTATTTCAGCAAGGATATCAGGTGGAATGAAAAGAAGACTTGATTTTGCTATATCTTTGATACATGATCCAAAAATATTGATTTTAGATGAACCTACAACTGGGCTGGATCCAATACTTGTTAAAGGATTTTGGAATATAGTAAAAGAAGTTTCAAAAACTGGTAAAACTGTGATTGTAAGTTCACATATATTTTCAGAAATACAATCTAATTGTACAAAAGTTGGAATTATAAGTAAAGGAAAAATTACTAAGACAATGAAAATTTCAGAGAAAACAAATCTATTTAAAATATTCAGTGAATTTGCATGATAAAAAAAATATATTTTGAATTATATAAGAATTTTAAGATTATATTTAGAAATATCAGTTCAATTTCTCTTTTGATTTTAGGACCGCTTTTACTTATACTCCTTATTGGATTTGCATTTTCAGGAACTGAAGTTCATAGTATAAAAATAGGTGTCAAAGCAAGTGATTATGAATCATTACAGCCATTTTTAGATAATTTTACTGGAATTGGTGAGATTGAGAAATATGAAAAAATAGATCCTTGTATTAATGATATGAGACAGGAAAAAATTCATATCTGTCTTGAATTTAGTGATGGTTTTTCAGACCAGGATGAATTTAATCAAGGACATATTGCATTTTATTTTGATAATACAAGAAAAATATTGTCTAATGAAATTGTAGATGGAATAAGTGATTTTTTAGGGTTGACAACTGAAAAAATAAGTATTGAATCGGCACAGACTATTTTTAAGAATATCGAGACACTTGTAGTTTTTCTTGATAGAAGAAATAATGATATTCTAGTTCTAATTAATGAATCTGAAAAAATGAAGTCAGATATATTGCAGAGAAAAGAAAGATTAATAGAAATTAGAGAAGATTTCCTTCCTAAATATGAAAAAATAAAAAAGTTACAGAAGAGTATTAAAAATATTTCAAAAGATGTTGATTCCAGTTATATGAGTTTTGATTCAGATATTGATAATTTTAAAGATAAAGTAAATGAAATAGAAAACAGTATTGAAGAAGTATTAGAAGTTGCAAATATTCCAAATTATTATGTGTATGAAATCAATAAAACTTTTTTTATTACAACAAATAAAACTTATTTAAATCTTAATAATTTTTCATATGAAAAAATTAATTTAAGTATAATTAATATAACGAATCATGAATTTGTTATTCCACCTGTAAATTATAGTGTTATTTTAAATGAAACCAGAAAAATAGATTATTCAAGTCTTCCAATAGATGAGTCATTTAATTTTGCAATGATTTCATTTAAGCAAGGAATTAATACATTTGAAGATTCAATAGATAGTTTTGATGAGAATATTACTAGATATTATGAATTATTAAATGAGCAAAAACTTGAATTTGATGAGATAATTTATCAGATAGATAATGTAAAAATATTATTGGATGAAGAAATAGATGCGACAGATACATATATTAAAACAATAGATGAAAGTGTTATAAAAATAACAGAATTAAGAGAAACTCTTTCAACGAATTTAGAAAAATTATCAGAATTAAATCCTGCGATTGCTGAAAAATTGATTAAACCTATACTACAATCATTTGAACCAGTTCAGCCAGGAATAGAAAATATAAAATTATCATATCCAACATTATTGACATTAGTAATTGTTTTTATTAGTTTATTATTTTCAAATATTGTGACACTCTCTGAACTAAATTCAAAAGCTTATCTTAGAAATCTAATTGCACCAGTAAATGATTTGATTTATGTTATAGGTTTGATATTTACAAATCTTTTGGTGATATTATTCCAAGTCATAATATTGTTGATGGTTGCTCAATTTAGATTTGGAATAGATGTTTTTTCAAATTTCTGGTCAATTATGTTTATTGTATTTTTACTTTCATTGATTTTTGTGTTTTTTGGAATGGCAATAGCTTATTATTTTTCAAATGAACAATCATCAATACTTACAGCAACATTTGTCTCCCTTGCTTTCTTTTTATTTTCGGATATTGTGACACCACTTGAAGCAATGCCTAAACATGCAACCTTGATTGCAAATAATTCACCTTTTGTTATTTCACAAGCAATATTTAAGAAAATAATAATATATGATTTACCATTATATATGTCAATGAGTTCGATATATAAACTTATAATTTATGCATTATTGAGTTTAGTATTACTAATTATTGTATCAAAGTGGAAGAATAGAACTAGGATTTAAACTTTTGAGAATCTGAATATTTTATTTATATTTATTAACGTGAACTCTGCATCATGAGAAAGTTTAATGAATGGGTCATCATAATCAATCATATTTCCTGTTATTCCTCTTATTTTTGTACCCTCAAAATATAGGATTTTTACTTCTTGATTGAACAGGTCAGAAATGTACTTTTTTTTTTTAATATAGTTGATTGATTTTTTGGATTGTTTCATCTTTTTCAAATATTCCAGAAATATTTCCAATTTGTTTTCCATCTTTAAAAAATAGGACGTAGGGAACAAATTTTATGCCAAATTTTTCTATAAATTCTTCAATTGAATTAATGCTAACTTTATAGAATTTTTTATTATGAATTTCATTAGAAATTGATTCAAGATCTATTAGAAATTTTTTACATTTAATTTCATCAGGAAGATAGAAATAAAGTATTACATCACCTGTTGATATGGTATCGTTTATGTTTTTATCAATTTCTTCAACTGTCATATGAATCTCTTATTAAAAATGAAAGGTAACTATTTCACCAGTGGTCTGTGGGTATATATATTGAATAATTAACTATTAGCAAAATAGTTACCTATAATAGATTTAATGATTTATATTATATATATAAATAGAGAAAGAATAAAAATATATAGTGAAACTATAGTGAAACTTATTTTTTTTCAAGTATTTTATTGGCTTTTTCTGTTAATGATAGTATTTTTAATCTGCCTTTTTTGATGACTTCAATTAACCCTTTATTTTTTAATAATAGAACTCTTTTTCTTGTTGTGACACTAGAAATATGGAATTCATCTTTTATATGACTAAAAGAAGTTATTAGATTTCTATTTTTATTCATGAATATTAATTCTAATATTTCAAGAAGTCCATATTCTAATTCTTCTATTTGAGAATCATCTTCAGTAAGGGTAATTAATTCATATTTAAGGAGATTAAGATATTTATCTTCGAGAGTGCCTGTATTTATATTTAACATAAATAAACTTGAATTATTTGATATAAGATCATTTATATCATAAATTAAATTTATAAAAGATTCAAATCCACATACTGTTATTAAATAATCTATTCTTTCCATAAAAATTATATTGAATTTATTTTTTAGAATATTTTCTTTAATCTTGTTATATATTTTTTTAAGATCTATTTCAAATGCTAATTGTTCTTTATTTAGTATTAATATTTCGGTTTTATTTTCTTTTAGTTTATTTTTTAATTCATAAGGAATATTTCTTGATATGAATAGGCTATTTCTGTCTTTGTTTAGAAGATCAAAGAACGTTTTATGTGAATCTATTGAATCTACAAAAAGATATGAATTACCATAATTGAAGATTCTTTTTTTATATTTAGATGAGGTTATATCTTTTCCAATGAACACGTAACCTACCTGGCTATTTTCATTTTCCAGACTTGATATTGACATATTGATAATCCTTTTTTTCTTATTTTTTGTATATATCATTATTTCTAATGTTTTTTCAAAAGTAGATTCATCTTCAATTATTTTTCTTAATTCTTCAGGATTTGAGAATACATCAATATCAAAAATATTTTTATTTACTATTTCATTAGATTTGAATCCAGATATGAATTCAGTAGATGAATTCCAAAATGTGATATTTCCTGATTTTTCGATTGAGAAAATAATGTCTGATGCAGAGTCCATGACATTTCTGAGATGTTTATTAGATGTTTTTATTTTTTCTTCAAATATTTTTCTTTTTGTAATATCTCTTATTGCTGTTACTCTTATTTTTTGCTTTCCTATGTAAATTGTTTTTCCATGTACTTCAATAGGAAATAAAGTTCCATTTTTTTTTTTTGCCAAATGTTCATAAGGCTTTTCTATACTGTATTGAATATTTTGAAGAACTAAATCTTTTGATTCTTGAGCAACAAAATCCATTATATTTTTACCTACTAATTCACTTGATGAAGAACCGAACATATCTGCTAATTGCTTATTTGCATCAATTATTACTCCTTTTTCACTAAACACTATAGCTTCAAAAGTAGCTCTTGAAAAGTTACTGAATCTTTCTTCACTTTCTTTTAGAGCGTTCATTGAATTGATTTTTTCAGTAATGTCTATTGCCATACCCATACAAGCAGATATTTTATCTGGGCTTTCTTTAAAAGGTGAAAAAAATATGTCAAAATATATTTTTTTATCACCAACTTTTATTTTTACAATACCATCTGATGTTTTACCATTTAATGCATCTTTAATTCCTTTTATTACATCTGGAAAATCTTTATACATTTCAAGAGCAGATGTTCCAACAACTTGACCTGGTTTTAATCCTAATGTGGATAGCATTTGACCTTCAGAAAGCAAAAATTTTCCTTGTTGATCTATCATAAATATTATTGGATGTGAATTTTTAATTATTGTTTTAAATTTTTCTTCGCTTCTTTTTAATTGAATTTGTGTGTTTTTAATTTTTGAAATATCTTTACAAAATGCCATATATTTATTTTTAGATAATTTTATAGCATCTAAGGCAACATAAATAATTGAACCATCTTTTTTTTTTAAATTTAAATTATTAGAAATTTTTCCATCTTTCATTAAATCAAAAAATTGTTTGGAAGATTTAGAATTTTTTTCCCCTTTAATATCTCCTATTGATAGGTTAAGTAATTCTTCTTTGGAATAACCAACCATTTTGCATGCAGAAGGATTAGCATCAATATATTTGCCTTTTTCATTTACGATGAAGATTCCATCAGGAGCATTTTCAATGTATTTTTTATAATTTTCTTCACTTTTATACAAAGTATTTTCTATATTTTTTCTTTTTGTGATGTCTGTTACAATTCCTTCAATAGCAATAGGATTTCCATTATCATCTTTTTTTAATACATTTCTTTGATTTAACCATCTCAATTCACCAGTTTTTCCATGAATTATTTGATATTCATAAGTTGGTGGCATAATTCCTTTTTTTAAATCATTCCATTTTTCTTTGAAATAATTTTTCCATTTAGGGGCAATTATATTTTGAATTATTTTAGGTTTGTCATAGAATTCTTTAGGTGAATGACCAAATATTTTTATCGATGAAGGACTAATATATTGATATTTTCCATCTTTAATGGACATACGATATATTATAACTTGAGCATTTTCTGCAATAAGAGCTGGTAAAATTTCTTTTAAAATAGTATTTTTATCTAATTTCATAGATCTAATTCTCCCCTAGTTAGTAAGGAAAGAGATATTAATATAAAAAAATGTAGTATTTTAGAAAGTATTTAATACATTTTAGGAATTTTAGACTTCTGGAATGTTAATATATCATTTACTTCTTTGATTTCTTGTTTTTTTAATAAGTCAAAAAATATTTCCATTAGACTAATAGTTGCTAGAACATCTGATTTTGCTCTGTGAGCTTGTTCATTATTTATTTGAAAATGTGTACATAAATTTCCAAGACTTTTAGATGGTAGTTCAGGTAAGAGTCTTCTTGCTAATTTACAAGTACAAAGAATTGGATTTTTGATATTTGTTTTCACATGTGCATAAGTTGCATAATCTAAAAAATTAAAATCAAATCCGGCATTATGACCAACAAAAACATCATTACCTAAAAAATCCAGAAAACTAGGGATTACTTCATCAATAGTTGGTTTGTCTTTGACCATATCATTGTCAATTCCAGTCAGTTTAGTGATGAATCTTGGAATTTCTCGTTTAGGATTGACTAATGTTACAAATTCATCAGTTATTTTTCCATTAGAATATTTTAGTGCAGCAATTTCAGTTATTGCATGTCTATATTTTGAAAGCCCAGTTGTTTCAACATCAACCACTATATAAGAAGAGTCATTCATCTATAGAATTTGATTTATGGATGATTTATATTTTTTATGATTGAGAATGATTTTTTGTTGAATTAAAATTAAAATAAAAAATAAAAAAATGTTAAAGAACTATTTCTTTTTTCTTCCGCCTCTAGCCATTTTTGTTCTAGCGACATTTCCACCTTTATCAAGGAAATATAAGTAACCTGATTCTCTTGAAACGCCTGCTTTAGCAACAACTTCTTGTTTTTTATCGCTTTTTTGGCCTCTTCTTGCCATTTTAACTCTTGCAACGTCTCCGCCTTTGTTTATAAAGTACAGATACCCATCTTCTCTTTTAACTCCTGTTTTTACTAATACTTCTGCCATTTTATAATACCTCCGTATTTTCTTAGAGAGTAAATCACCCACCCTCCTCTATAAACAAATACCTTCCTCTTTAAAAATGTTACTCCTTTTATTTATAAATAGGGTATTTATATGGTCGAAAAACATATAATTAACTCTGTTTTATATTAAAATAATGAAAGAAATAATCAAAAGAATTATATCATTTGTATTTATATTACTCTTAGTCTCAAATTTTATATTACTTCCATTAAAAATCATTACTCCATTGATATTTTGGATAAATATTGGAATGGCATTCTTATTTGTAAAATTTGTACTTAATATAAAAAAAGATTAATTTAAAATAAATTAAAAAAAAGAAATAATTGTTCTTAAATTATTGTTTGAATTTTTTAAGTCTTTTTAGGATTTTTTCATTTCCTTTCCAGTCAAGTGCTTTTTCAAGTACTTCATATATTGTTCTTACTGGAATTACTTCAATCTTTGCTAGTTTTTCTGCATCAATTACAATATCCTGAACATTTGAATGAGGTACAATGACATGTTTAATTCCTGCATCAATTGCAGCTTCTAGTTTGTATGTCACACCACCAATTGGTAGAACTTCTCCACGGACAGATAATGAACCAGTCATTGCATAATTCTGTTTTATTGGAACATTTTTAAGTGCAGAAATGATTGTGGTCGCTACTGCAATACTTGCAGAGTCACCTTCTACACCTTCATGAGTTTGTAAGAATTGTACATATATATCATATTTAGCTTTTAAGTCTTCACCAAAGTATTTTCTTACAATAGCTGTGACGTTTTTTATAGCTTCTTTTGCAATTTCTCCAAGCTTACCAGTTGCAATTACATTTGAATCTTTACTTGTAGGTGTTACTTCTGATTCTATTGGTAATATGATTCCTGAATAAGCTGAACCTCCACCCATGACTGCTAATCCATTTACACGTCCGACTTGTAGACCATGTGTTCTTATTACTTCATATTCTTTTTTTCTTTCAATATATTTGTCAGCAATTTGTTTTTCAAGAGATCTTGCAATACTTTTTGCTCTTAATATATGGTCTGGTGTTACAAGTTTTGCTTTTTCTTCAAGTGCTAAATCACCAGCAGTTCTTATCAGACCACCTAAGTCTCTTAATCTTAAAGTAAGATGTTCTTTTCTATTTGCCCTTTTTCTTGCTTCTTTAATTATTGCTTCAACAGCTTCTTTGTTGAAATGAGGTATTTTTTTATCTCTTGCAATTTCTTGTGCAACAAAAACAGCAATTTTATCTCTGTTTTCTGGAGTATCAACCATAGTTTCACTCATGAATACTTCATAACCATAACCTCTTAATCTAGATCTAAGAGCTGGATGCATATGTGCCACAGTCTCTAAATTTCCTGCTGCAATCATTACGTATGTACAAGGTACAGGTTCAGTTCTTACCATTGCACCTGCACTTCTTTCAGATTGACCTGTAATTGGATATTTTCCTTCTTGTAGTGATGTAAGAAGATCTTGTTGAGTTCTAGGTTCAAGAGTTGCAATTTCATCAACAAATAAAACACCCATATGTGCTTTATGAATCATTCCAGCGACTACTCTTTCATGTGCTGGAGTTCCTAATCCACCACTTTGAAATGGATCGTGAAGGACATCTCCTAATAATGCTCCTGCGTGTGCTCCAGTTGCATCATAAAATGGTGCTCTTTTATTATCAAAATTATCGACAATGACTTTTGGAACCTGTCCTTTATTTTCCATTTTTTTTGTGAAATTTAGTGTAATGAAAAATCCGAATAATGAGATTATTCCTATTATCATATAAGCAGAATAAACAACATCTGATATTTGATTTGATTTCCAAAGCCAATATGGATATATACTAGAAATAAGGATTAAAATAATGAATAAGTAAGTATAGTTTTTTGATGAAGACATGCTTTTTAATTTTGCTTGCATGACATATTCTCTTGCTTTACCTGCTGGCATGGTTCTAATAAGAGGTTTATTTTCGTCATTAGGATTTGGAAATGAAACAGTATCCATAAGTTTTTCTTTAGGTAAAAGTTCAGATAATGCAAGTCCAAGCATAGATTTACCTGTTCCAGGTTCACCTATTAGAAGGACATGTCTTCTTTGAAGTGCAGCTTTTTTTACAATTCTTACTGCATGTTCCTGTCCAATTACTTGATCAATAATTGTTTTTGAAACTTTTATATCTTTAGTTGTTTCATATTTTAGTTTTTTGTATGAAACTTCTTTTTTAGAAGCTGTTTTAGTTATCTTTTCAGATTTTACTGTCTCTTTTTTTTTCTTTGCCATTGGTTTCTTGAAAACCTGTAATATATATAAATTTAATGTTGAAGAGAGAGTTTTTGTAAAAATTTTTTATTTTATTTTATTATGTTGAAGTCGACAGAAAACCTCTTACTTTAGTTGGAGGATGAATGTTGACCTTTGACATTCAGGAAATCCGTCTTGAGAACACGAGCGAGCATACTTGTACTTATGTCACTACCATTCCAACTGTCAAACTCTCTTGAGTTTAACATTTAGTGAGAGGTAGCGAAGTGTTCTAGGATTTCCGTGATAAAAAATTATATTTATTCACTCAAAAACTTAATTTTTTTGAAAATCTTTATAAATGTTACATTTTTTATTTAATACTATAAATTAAGTATTTTTAGGAGGAGAGTAAAAATGGAAGGAAAAGTAAAGTTTTACAATGTGAGAAAAGGATATGGGTTTATAGATGGAGATGATGGTCAGAGTTATTTTTTTCATATAACTAATTTGCCAATGGGCGCAAAAGTTTATCAGGATGATAGAGTAAGTTTTGAAAGTACACAAGGAGACAAAGGATTAAAAGCTGATAATATTCAAGTAACTGGAAAAGCAAGTGAAGGTAGCACTCCAGTCGAAGTAGCGGCTTCAGTTGAGGAAGAAGTAGCTCCAGTTGAAGAGGCAGCAGCTCCGGTTGAAGAAGAAGCATCTCCAGTTGAAGAAGAAGCATCTCCAGTTGAAGAAGTAGCAGCTCCAGTTGAAGAAGTAGCAGCTCCAGTTGAAGAAGTAGCAGCTCCAGTTGAAGAAGTAGCAGCTCCAGTTGAAGAGGAAGCAGCTCCAGTTGAAGAAGTAGCAGCTCCAGTTGAAGAGGAAGCAGCTCCAGTTGAAGAGGAAGCAGCTCCAGTTGAAGAAGTAGCAGCTCCAGTTGAAGAGGAAGTAGCTCCAGTTGAAGAAGTAGCAGCTCCAGTTGAAGAAGTAGCAGCTCCAGTTGAAGAGGAAGTAGCTCCAGTTGAAGAAGTAGCAGCTCCAGTTGAAGAAGAAGCTAAAAAGGAAGAAAATCCAGAACCTGAAGCAGATCAAAAACAAGAATAATTTTATTCTTAATTTTTTATTTTAATTTATTTTAATGGATGAAAATCAATTACTCAAACTTTCTTTTATTGTAGCAATTCTTGGAATTATTGCATTGTATTTTCTTTCAAATGTAGAAATAAATGATACTACAATTGAAAAAATAAATAATGAAAAAATTGGAAATTTTATTAAGATTACAGGACGAGTTGTAGATGTTATAGAAACTGATAAAATAACAATCATTAAAATTGCACAAGAAAACTTCATTGAAGTAGTTGCTTTTGATGATATGGAAATTTCTAAAGGAATGAATGTTGAAGTATCAGGACGGGTTGACGAATATAATGATAAAAGTCAGATAGTTGCTGAGAAGATAATTGTTAAGTAAATACTTAGTTTTATTTTTTTATTTTTATTCTGAATGGATTTTCAGAATTGAAAAAAGAACCTTCTTTTTCAAATTTAGTTCCTTTCCATATTTCATTTCTTAAATAAAATAAATCATCATCTATTAAAGCAGGAATAAAAGCCATAGGGATTATTGCTAATAATCTGTAATGAATAGTTTCAAAAAATAAGTTATTTGGATAACTTACTGGAACTATAATCATAAATATAATAGCTAGAATAAATGTAATAAGATAATAACTATTTTTGTACTTGTATGTTGTATACTTTCCTTCTTTTGTTTTTTTGATAAATAAGCTCATTTTTGAAATGTATATGTGATAGGTTTTTTATTATTGAATCTTGAACCTTCTTGAGTATATTTTAAACCTGAATATCTAGCAATTGATAATTTCCAGTATAAAGGATAATCAATAATAAATAGTATTGTAAAAAATAGTTTGTAGTCTGTATGAAGAGGTGATAAAATTATTCCTACAAAAATAATATTGAATATTAAATATAATAAATTGTTTTTACAAGTATAGATTATATTGTATTTATCAGTTGTTTTTTCAAAGAATAAACCCATGTTTTAATTATTTCATTATTCAATTTAAATATTTTTGTATTTTTTCTTTTTTTTTTAAATTTTTATTAGCAAGTGTTTCACACTTGCTTTTATAGAAAAGAATTTTCTTATGAAAATTCTTTACGATAGTAAAAATACACATTTAAATAGACACTAACAAAATAATGCACAAACTAATTTAAATTAAAACTAACTTTTCTAAAACATTAACTATTTAAAAACAAAGTTCTTATTTTTTATAATTTGAGGTGTGTGTATGGCTAAAAAAAAATCATCATTAAAAAAACTTGAAGAAAAATTATCATTAAAAAAAGAATCAGCATGGAAAGGTTATAAGACTACAAAAAAAGTAATGGATTTTGGAGATGCTTATAAGACATTTCTAGATGCTTCAAAGACAGAAAGAGATTGTGCTAAATCAGTAGTAAAACAATTAAAAAAATCAGGATTTAAAGATATGAGTTATCTTAAATCTGCAAAAAAAGGTGACAAACTTTATCTAAATTATAAAGAAAAAGTTGTTGCTGCACTTGTAGTAGGTCGTGATATGTCAAGATTCAATCTTGTTGGTTCTCATATGGATTCACCAAGACTTGATTTGAAGCAATCACCATTATATGAAGATTCGTCAGTTGCATTATTTAAATCACATTATTATGGTGGTATAAAAAAATATCAATGGGTTAATTTAAAATTAGCAATGCACGGTATTGCATATACCAAACAAGGAAAAAAAGTAGAATTTTCATATGGTGAAAAAGCTGATGAACCAAAATTTGTAATTCCTGATTTACTTCCACATTTAGCAAGACATCAAATGGAAAAAAATGCAAGAGAGTTCATTGGTGGTGAAGATTTGAATATTGTTGTTGGAAACATTCCAGTTGATGATAAAGATGTCAAAGATAAAATTAAATTAAATGTACTTCAGATCCTAAATAAGAATTTTGGAATTACTGAAGAAGATTTTTCTTTTGCAGAAATTAATTTTGTTCCAGCTGAAAATTCAGTTGATGTAGGGTTTGATAGAGGTATGATTGGTGCATATGGACAGGATGATAAAGTATGTGTCTATACAAGTCTTAGAGCTATAATTGAAATAAAAAATCCAAGTGCAACTGCTGTTTCTTATTTTACAGATAAGGAAGAAATTGGTTCAGATGGAGATACTGGTGCAAAGAGTAGATTCTTGCTTAATTTAGCTGAGAAGTATGCAAGTTTAGTTGGAATCAATAATTCACCTTCAAATATTTTGATGAATTCAAAAGCAATTAGTGCAGATGTTAGTGCACTTGTGAATCCAAATTTTTCAGATGTTCACGAAAAAAGAAATGCATCATATATTGGAAATGGATTGATAATGGAAAAATATACTGGAAGTGGCGGGAAATATTCTGCTAATGATGCTTCAGCTGAATATCTAAGTGAAATTAGAAAAATATTAGTCAAAGAAAATATATCATGGCAGACTGGTGAGCTTGGAAAAATAGATATTGGTGGTGGCGGTACAATTGCTAAATTTTTATCATCATACGGTATGGATACACTTGATGCAGGACCAGGAGTTATTGCAATGCATTCACCATTAGAACTTACTTCTAAAGTGGATGTATATGAAGCATATAGATTCTATAAGGCTTTTTTTAATTAGTTTTTTATTTTATCTTTTTATATTACTTTTTTTTATAAAGTTTTAGAATAATCTAATTTTTCAAAATCTCTTTTATATGCTTCTACAACAATAGAAATCATTTCTTCATTAGGGCTTCCATCAGGTAGAGAAAATAATAATCTATGATCAGGTCTATTATTAGTTTTATTTAAAATAGGCAAACCTTGTGCTTCGTATCCTCTTGAAGTAATATATCTATTAAATTTTTCATCTAATTTTTCAAATTTAAATATGTTTTCTTTTGCAAGACATAAGTTTCCTTTCTTGTTCATTATATATTCAGTCTGTGGCATAAAATGTGCTAATGCCATAATTTCTAATCTTGATTCTGGTTTTCCAAGACCTTTTATAACAAAATCTTCAAAATTATCGTATTCATCAAGTACTTTTTCATAAAATTTTTGATTAGTTTTTTTTTTTTAAGAAAATAATAAGCAGAAACTACTCTATCAAAAGGATTTCTAACAACAGTGAAAGCATGTGGGTTATTTTTTTTTGAAATTTCATTAGGATATTTATATTTTGGGTCTTCAATATCATGGCTAAGGAATAAAGTTGGTATATCATTATCTCTTAAATAATTTTTTATGCTTGTTCCTCCAGTTTTTGGTATGTGGATGAAATAATGTGGTCCATTTTTTTGAAGTATTTCTGATAAACCATATTTTTTTATGAAATTAAGATATTGTATTCTCTGTTTTGTCCTAAGTCTATCTGAAAGAGAATTCCAAGTCGGTTCAGGAAGTAGAGTTTTAACAAGTTTTACAATATCCATAAGGGTGTTTATTAAGAATTAATATTTAAATGTGATTATTAATTGGTAGTAAAAATTAAAAAATATTTAAATTTTGTTTTTGTTATATTGTATCTGCGACCTTTGGTTCTATTGATTTTATAACATCTTTTTAATCATTTTCCAATATATCCTTGGGAAGTTATTTTTTAGAGACATTACTCCTTTGAATTGTCTAGGTGCATAAACTTCAAATCTATTATGTTCAATTGCATAAATGATTCTATCTGTTACTTCTTTTGGAGTAATTGTCTTTATGACTTCTCTGTTTTTTCCAGGCATACTACCTTTAAACGTATCATTTTTAAAAAAATTAGTATCTGTACTTCCTGGCATAACAATTGAAACATTTACACCTGTACCATCAACTTCATGGCGTAGACTTTCAGTCAATCCCATTACTGCAAATTTTGTAGAACAATAAGCAGACATGTCTGGAACTGCCATTTTTGAGACAATTGAGCCAATGTTTACAATATGTCCATATTTTCTTTTTAACATTGAAGGAAGTATTGCTTTTGTAAAATAAATTATTCCAAAATAATTTGTGTCAAACATATCTTTGAAGTTTTTAGTTGAGGTTTTTAGAAATGATCTTTTCTCACCATAACCTGCATTATTAATCAGGACATCAACTTTATTATATTTTTCAAATACTAATTTACATGCTTCTTTTACATTTTTTTCATTTGAGACATCACAAATAATATATGATGTACCTATTTTGTAATTGACTGCATATTTATTACATTTCTTTTTGACTTCTTCAAGTCTTTTTTTGTTTCTTCCTATAAGAATCAAAGTATTTCCAAGTTTTGCAAGATCAATTGCTGTCTGCCGTCCAATTCCTGAGGACGCACCAGTTATTAGAATTGTTTTATTTATTAGTTTCATTTTAGAATTAGGATTAGCTTTGGGTTTTATATTGTTTTCTTTTTAGGAATTGAAAAATAATAAGGATTAGAAAATGAGATTATATGTTAATAATTTTTATTTCATTAAATTTCTAAATTACATTCTCCAAAAAAATTAAAAATAATAAGTCATTGAAACATTTATATGATTGGAGAAAGTATTATCATAATTGGTTTAATTATAATCTTTATAAGCATTTTAGGATATACATTACCTTTTAAGACGTTTTTTGATTTATTATATAAAAATTCAATTTGGCATAAACATTCAAAAAATATTTATTTAACTTTTGATGATGGTCCAAATAAAAAAATAACAAATTTCATTTTAAATAAATTAAGGAAAAATAATCATAAAGCAACTTTTTTTATTATTCCTGAATTCATTAAAGACAGAGAAGATAGTGAAATAATAAAAAAAATATTTCAAGAGAATCATACAATTGGCTTACATACAAAATCAAGATGGTTTTGTTTTAAGAATCCAAAAAAAATAAGGGATTACATAAATTCTTTTGAAAAACAAATTTCATTAATAATTGAAATTAATTTTAAATTAAAGTATTTTAGACCTGCATCAGGGTGGAGATCCCAAAGGTTGTATAATGCATTAAAAAATAGTAATTTAATATTGGTAGGTTGGAGTCCTTTTTGTTGGCCAGATCGTTACACTAATGATATGTTGACTAAATTTAAAAAATGCATTAAACAGGGAAATATAATTGTTTTACATGATGGACGAGCTGAAAAGTATAGAGCAAATAGAATTAAATTAAAACAAGTATTTCCAAAATTAATGAAAGAATTAAAAAATCGAAATATAAAATCTAAATCATTAGATAATAATTAAAATCACTTACTCACAAAATTCTCAATTTTCTTGATTGCTTTCTCATACTTTTCTAGTTTTTTATGTCTATCATATATTTTTTTTACATTAACATGATATTCTTTTTTTATTTTATCAAGATGATTTTTTGCAAGTATCAATTCATTTTTAGTCCAATGAAGTTCTTTTTCTTTTTTATTAAGATGAGTCTCTTTATTTTTTAAATCAATGTTTTCATCACGCATTTTAGATTCTATTTTAGAAATCTTTTTTTGCATTAATTTTAGATTTTTATTTTCTTCTTTTACCTTTTGACTTATTTCTTTTAATCTTTGTTCTTGTTTTGTTTCTTCTTTTTCAAGAGTTAATAATTTTTTTCTAAGACCTGAATCTTTTGCTCTTACTTCTGCTTCTTTATTTTTTAATTCATTACTAACAATTGTAATTTCACGTATAGATTTTTGAATTTTTCTTTCTTTAATATCTAAAAATTCTAATTTTGTTGTTACATAATGTTCTTTTTTCTCAATATTTTTTTGATTTATTATTATTT
The DNA here is from genome assembly GCA_018671515.1 of archaeon. Lineage (GTDB taxonomy): Archaea > Nanobdellota > Nanobdellia > Woesearchaeales > GW2011-AR15 > JABHHN01. The sequence goes on from JABHHN010000034.1 coordinate 39,201, forward strand.
CTGAATTTAATTTTTTTAGTTTATTTTTTTCTCTTCTTTGTGTAGCAAGTATTTTTCTTGTTTCTTTTCTTTTAGAGGCTAAAATTTTATTTTTATTTAATACATTTTTTTCAATTTTTTTTAAATCAATAAATTTTCTTTCTTTTTGAGAATTTTCTTGTTCTTTTTGTTTGATTATTATTTGTGAATCGGATAATTTTTTTTCAAGTTCAGACAATTTATTTTGTTTTATTTCAATATTTTTGTTTAATTCAATTGATTTTTTATTTTCAA
>JABHHN010000035.1 GCA_018671515.1 archaeon
GTGAGGTCAGGGCACTTAACAAAGATTAAAAGATTTCATTCAGCCTCTCAGCTTCATTACATCCAAATTTTTTGTGAGGTCACTCCCGTTGGTCGTTCCACTCTCAAAAAACTTCTTTTAATCTTGATGTTATGTGCAATTATTACTCGGAACCAACCGCATTAAAACTTTAGAAGGGATTTTTCTTTTTATAATTGGATAAATTTAATAATCTCTCCTGTTTTGTAATTATTATTATGAATAAATCAATTTTAAGCATAACTGTTATTTTACTATTTTTGGTAGCATGTTCAAATACACAGGAGACAAATATAACTAATTTGAATCAACCCGTCGAGCAAGTCGATTCCTCATCATCTGATATAGATACAAATAATCCTCCTCCTATTGAAAACGAAGAAACAGCAAAAAATGAAAATAATAATAACCCTAATCTTATAGAAGAAAACTCATATGGGTTGAAAATAGTTGAAAAAACTAATTCTTTATCACTTAACGGATACTTTGATGAGAAAGATAGGGATTTTTTTATGGAATATCAAATATTTTATGGATACGACTTTAATCCAAAGATAAATAAAGCTCACTTATTTGACTGCTTGGTTAAAATTGTGAAATATAGAGATTTGAGAACATATGATTATAACGTTAAAGATTACTCAAGGAATAGTAAATATATCATTATGGAGATAGAAGGTTTTAAAGTATTAAAATGGGTTGACAAATTAGTTTATGAATGGCCAGCTGATACACATACTATAGTTAGGATTTCAGGAATATATTTAGATAGTAAATATCAAAATCAAATTGAAGAATTAGTTCTTGAATACAATAAAATTTATCCAAGTATTTTAAGTTGATTGAAAAATCCCTTTATTAGTTATTTTGTTTTAAGGTTCCTGTGTCATAACTCTTTTGAATTTTTGACTTCGTCAAAACCGTCTTGCAGACTATTCCTCGTTTCTAACGAAAGCACATAACAAGAATTAAAAGAGAAATTTCTTGCAGAAATTATCTCCAAATTTTTACTTTGTAAAAACTTCTTTTAATTCCGATGTTATATCTAATATTACTCAGAGTCAGCTGCATGTTTGGTAAAATTATTTTAATTAGTGCATTTTTCAATAAGATTATGGCAAAAGTAAAAGTTTTAATTAAAGGTTTGATTAATTTAGAAGAGATGAGAGCATGGCCTTCAAGTGCCTTGATTATTGATAATGAAAAAATAATAATTACTGATCCAGGAACAGTAAAAAGTCAGAAAGTTATTACAGATGCACTTGAAAAAGAAGGATTAACAGTAAACGATATTACTCATGTTTTTATCACACACTCTCATTTAGATCATTATAGAAACATTGGTATGTTTCCTGAAGCAATTTCTATTGATATGTGGGGAGAATGGATTGCAGATAAATTTAATCCAAAAGAATGGCCTTCAAAATTTGATGAAACTAATTTTGGAAATTTTTCAGATAGCATTCATGTTATAAAAACACCAGGACATGATGAATCAAACCTAACTTTTTTTGTGAAGGGAACATCAAAATTCAAAGGAAATGAAATTTCTGGAATGATTGCTGTTTGTGGTGATGTATTTTGGAAGAAAGATTTTCCCAAATTAGAAGAAGAACCTTTTGCCACAGATAAGAAAAATTTACAAAAGAGTAGAACTCTAGTATTGAAAAATGCGGATTATATTATACCTGGTCACGATGATATTTTTAAGGTAGAAAAATGATCATTTCTTTACGCTGACTCTTGTGTCATACTTTTGGTGCTCACGCACTCAAGTCTGCAACTCTGTTCGCTCTTGCTCACGAGGCAGAAGATATAACAAGAATTAAAAGATTTCACTCCGAACCAAGTTCTCCGTTGCATCCAAATTTTTCTCGTAAACTTGAAAAACTTCTTTTAATTCCGATGTTCAACGAAATATTACTCGACCGAACTTAGTTATTACAAGGGGGAACAATCAATAAATGCTTTAATTAAACCATAAACTAACTATTATTTTTGAAAAATGATTAAAAGTATCTTTACTACTCCAAATAGACTACTAATCAGACCTAAAATTAAATAAATTACTCCAATCCGAATAGCAGCAGAATCATATTTGACTTTTGCATTAGGATTAATTCGAAATATCATAATTCCATAATAATTTATTCTATTTATTGGAAAGCATTTAGATAAAACTGCAGATAAGCCTAATGGCAAAGCAAAAATTAAGCCACAAATTACCATTAATAAATAAACTACAATTTTGTTAATATTTGGCATATAAAATGACAGAAACACCATTAGTATAATATTCAAAATTATGACTATAAATGCATTCAACGTACATAATTTCCAGTATTTTAATTCCTTTTGTTTCATACTCTGTTGTTCTTCATTTTTTATTGAACTCATAGAAGTAATTTAGAACGATCATAACTATTTATATTTTTCTCAAAGAATAATATACTAAATTAAAAAAAAAAAATCACCAAGCTTTGTTAATTAAAGAACTAAAAGTTTTCTGAATCCCTTTTTTTGCTTCCCCCCTTTAATTTATCTTGTGAACAAGTAAGTTTTCAATAACAAAATGTTGTTCTCTTCGCCTCTTTGGAAAAATGTACCGCATTCGCTCTTTTGATAATGTTCTGGTCTGTGACATACTCTTCGGAGTTAACGCTCCTCGTCCCTCCCACTTCGTAGTCGGAATAATTTAACAAAGATTAAACGGTTCACCACTCCGTAGCTTTACCTTCGTTCTCCAAAAGTTTACTTCGTAAACCTTCGCTTAATCGCGATGTTAAATGCAATTGATTTCTAGCACTAGATTTTTTTATAAACGTTTTTTCTATGACCAATTAATGTCACTTCAATAAATTTAAAATTTTGATTAATATCTGCAACAGCTCGATAGTCTCCAATTCTTAGTTTATAATCTTTTCTAGTTGTTAATCTTTCCCAATAATGAAATGGGTTTTCCTTAGTATCCATTATCTTATTGTATATCCTAACACGAATATCTTTTTCAGATTTTTCTAAGAATTCAAGAGCTTCTGAATCAAATTTAACAATATACATTTATAATCCTAGTCTTCTTCGAGCTTCTTCTTCAGTTACAAAATTTCCTTCTTTGATTCTTTTTCGAGATTTTTCAATTTGCTCAATAGCTTCTTTACTTAATTCAGGTTCAGATTTTGTTTTTTTAACAATATAAACAAGTTTCTTTAATACTTCATCATAACTTTCATTTTTATATTCTCTAAATTGATCTATTTGAAATTTTGTATCTTCATGTATTTTTATTGTAGTTGCAGTCATTTACATTCACCAGTATACTTAGGTATACTAAAGTATATTTAAATGTTTTGTTTACGTGCAGAAATCAACTTCTTCGACCACGTTGCACTTTCCTCCCTTTGGTCGTCAGGACGTATAACAAAGATTAAAAGGAAAATTCCTTACAGGAATTTTCCCAAATTTTTCCAGCTCACTAACGTGAGGGAAAAACTTCGTTTAACGCAGATGTTATGTGTAATTAATTTAATATAAGAAAAAAGATATAAAGTGTGAATTTTATCATATCTATATGCAATACGAAAATAAAGAATATGAAAATAAATTATTTAAATCCAAAAATTTTACTAATAAATCTTTAAAAAATTCCATTTTTGAAAATTGTTTTTTTGAAAATTGTAATTTTTCAAATACCAAGTTGAAAAATACTACGATCCTAGATTGTAATTTTAGAGATTGTAAATTATTAGGATTAAATTTTTCAGAATGTAATAAATTATTTTTAAATTTCAATTTTGAAAATTGTTTGATTTCTATGAATTTTTTTTCCGATGTAGATTTGAGAAAAATGGTATTTAAAAACTGTAGAATATATGATAGTGAATTTAATAATACTAATTTAACAAACGCAAGTTTTGAAAATTCAGATCTTAAAAATACATGTATATCAAATTCAAATTTAAGTTTTGCTTCATTTAAAAATTCTAAAAATTATATTATTGATCCAAATCAAAATATTCTAAAAAAAACAATATTTTCGATTCCAGACGTTATTGGTCTATTGAGCAAATTTGATATAAAAATTGAATAACTCACATAAAAAATAGCTCTTCAAGAAAACATTATTTAGAAACTATATTAAGTTCAATAAAATAGGAGTTCCGATTATCTTGAACGATAAGCTTTCTAAAAAGAAAATAATATATTTTTTTCTAAAACAAAAGAGAGAGAAACCATATTATCTATGTTTAATTCCAAAAGACAAATAATTTATTAAGTTGAAAAACAAATATTATATATACATTAATAATTAAATGAGTAATTAATATGAAAAAAAACAACAAAATAATTTACATATTATTACTTCTTTCAATTCTTATTATATCTGGATGCAACAATAATAAAGCAGCTGGAGATAATTCAGGTAAACAACTTTCCAAAACAGATATTGATAAATTATCTGCAAGTCTAGACAAAGACATCGATATAGGTGTATTTGAATCATTAGATACAGATAATGACGGAACATATGATAAATTTATACTCACACTTTCTAAAGAAAAAATTGATGAAGATTTATTCTTAGGTAAAATTGTAGAATACAAAAAAACAAAAGAAGGCTTTATGGGAACATTGACATTAGAATTTGAAAATACAGGAGATGAAACAAAAACATATTCACACATAGAAAATATCCAAAAATCATTTGCTCTCCATGTTGATGACCTTGAATTCTCTATCCCTCCAACCAAAATTATAAACCCAGACCCAGAAGTAGCCTGGGAAATAGAAGTAATAAATAGAAACATAAAAAAGATTACAATCAATGCTAAAACTGCTGCGGTGTCAGCAGCCATGAAAGCAGATCCGGGAACGGCAGTAGCAATCATACTAACAGGAATGAGTGATGTACCATCAGAAAAAATGATTGAAGCAGGAAAAGATGCAGTTACTAATGTAGTACTTGATAACCTCGGTAGTTTTGCATTTACTAAAGCCTTAAACGATTGCAGTAAATTTGGAGGAGAAGGAACTCTCTGGAACACATGTATAGTAAATCTTATAATAAAATTTCCAAACATGTTTATAGAATCTGATTGCGAGAAGATTGATATAGAACACTCAGATGCGATGAATTATATAAGAGGACCTGTACTTTACGGAATGTGCAAAGCAATCACAACAAAAGATTGGAATGAATGCCATGAAAATGCAAACAGCTGGAAAGAAGTTGATATGTGTAAACTAAATTTGTTCAAATCTTTTTCTGGAGATTGTGAATATGCAAAAAATGAAGACGAATGCATCTACAATGCTGCAGTGAAATCTAACTCTCAATATGGATGTAAAGACATCGCTGAGCCAGTTATAAAATACGAATGCTTGGCGGAACTCACTCAAGAGATTAAACATTGTAAAATGATAAGTAATAAGAACACAAGAGAATATTGTTGTGATAAAATATTAGATGATGGCGCAAGAAAAGAATGTTATGGAGAAAAAGAAGAAAAAGAAGAAATTTCTTGCGGAGAAAACTCAGATCATTTATTTTGGGATTCATGTATAAGGTCAAAAGCAACAAATAATTGTGATACAAATATCTGTATCACGAACTTTGAAAGAGACTATGATATAAATGAATGCATACGTGACGTGGCAGCCAAATGTGGAATAAATTATTGTCTTAACATGAAAGAATCCCAAACATTTTATAATAAGGTTTCATGCATTTGGATTCTTGCAAAAAATGAAAAAGATTGTGAATTAATACAAAACGAAGAATATGAAAGTGTTATGGGTAATGATGGACCTGAAAACAGAGAAACCTGTCTTAAAAGACTTAGGGAAAAACAATAGAGAAATAAAGTGACACAAAATTATAAATCAAATTTGAACTAATTGCTCTTTACATAATGAATTTTAATATTTCTAGTGTTTTCTATAAAATACTAAATAATATAAAGAAGTGATTATAAAATTAATATTATGAGGAAAATTGTTAGTTATGGAATTTATTTAGCAATTATACTAGGTTTAATTTTTCCAATAGGAACAGAATATAAATCATTAATCCCAATTCTTTTAGCAACTATATTATTTTTTAGTTTTCTTAAACTTGAATATAAATTAAATCATTTTTTTTGTAAAGAACTATTTTATTATGCTTTAATTGGACTGATAATAATTCCTTCGATTGTATTTTATTTGACAAAAAATTTAGAGACCAATCTAAGACTAGGTTTATTCTTAGTTTCTATTACTCCAACAGCAATTGGTGCTCCTATTATTGTTGATCTTATCAAAGGAAGTAAAGAATTAATAATTTCAAATGTTGTATTGTATAATATGCTATCTCCCATAACATATTCAATATTATTACATCTATATTTTAATAAATTAGAATTGATTATTCCGACAAAATTAATTTTTATTAAATTAACAATAATGATATTTATTCCATTTATATTAGCTTTAATATTTAGAAATTTTATAAAATTAAAAGAAAAATTATCATATATATCAAAATATGTAAGCCCTATTTCATTTATTCTTGTAATAGGTGTTGCAGTCTCTTCAGCTTCTTTAAATTTAAGACAATTAAAATTGATTAATTTATTAATAATTTCATTTTATGTTTTAATATTAGCAGTTTTTTCTTTTTATATAGGTTCAATTTTATCTAAGAAATCAAAAATTAAAAAAACTCTAACAATTGTATTTGGACATAAAAATAGTACATTAACCACATGGGTTGCACTTTCAAACTTTGCTCCACCTGTTGTTATTCCAATGATTCTCTATATTATTTTTCACCATATTATCAATGGATTTCTTATCTACAAATATATTGATTCTAAAGATTAAATATTTACCTCAATTTTATAAGATATTTCTATATAAAAATTTTAAATAACTATAGAATTGCTATAGATATTATTATTATTAATACAATTTTAACAACATTAGAATATTTTATTTAAGACCATTTTCTTGAAAACATTGTATATATTTTTGATCACTGCCTGTAACGTGATTAATAATCCAATCTTCAAGAAAATCTACTAATTCAAATGAAATTTCCATTTCATTATTATCAATTTTTTTAATGATCTCTGTAATTTTTTTCTTAAATGATTCATGTTCTTTTTTATGTTCATCTGAATATTCAAAATTAAATTTTTTAAAATATTTTTCTTCAGTCTCAAAATGATAAATAGAATAATCCACTAGTCCATCAATAATTTTTCTTAAAGTTTCTGAAAAATTTTTATTTATAATTGCTTTATTCAAGTCATTAATAAGTACAAATATTTTTTTATGTTGGATATCTATTTCTTTAACTTTCACACTATATTCTTTTTTCCATCTCATTAACATATTAATAATAATGAAATTTTGAAATTTAAATATTTTTCTAAAAAAACATCTTAAATTAGAAAAAATGATTCTAAAATTATAAATAGAAACTTAAAAATAAAAACTAAAACTTTTTGAACTGAGCAACCATTTCTTGTAAATCTACATGACCCATAAATAAAGCTCTGCAACAGTACCTTTTGAGACCTAGTGTATCAAGAGTTTCTTTTACATTTCTTTTACGGTCATCTGTTTTTTCAACAAATTCTTCCCATAAATGGCCTACCGGTTTCCCACATGACCAACATCTAACTGGAATTATCATTTTTTGTTTACCTGTATTATTTTTGTTTTATTAAAAATTCACAATTTTTGATACACTAGAAAATTTCAATTTTCTGTGCACTGAAAAACGCAGTTTTTCAATTGTTCAAAAATCTTATCTATAAGATTTTTGTTTTTTACTTCTTGCAGAACCATGTGTATTTGGTTTTCTTGGTTCTTTTCTTCTAACATCAGCAACTAATAATTGCCTATCATAATCTGCAAATACTGTCTTTAATTTTGGTGAATGTTCAACAAAAGCTCTAGCAATTGAAAGTCTTGCTGCATCTGCTTGACCATTTATTCCTCCACCATTAACTGTAACATCAATATCAACTAAACCAGCTACATCTCCAGCTAATAAAAGAGGTTCTTTTATTCTCATCATGTACATTTTTGGTTCATATAAATCTAAAGGAACATTATTAATCTTTACAATACCAGATCCTTTTTTTAGAGTTGCTCTAGCTACTGCACTCTTTCTTTTTCCTGATTTTTGGATAACTTTTGATTTTTTACTCAATTTTAGCACCTAATCTTTTGGAAAGTGTCTTAAGATCTATATATTTTAAAACATCCAATTTTTTCATATCTGATTTTTCTAAAACTAACATTTCTTTATCTTTCAAATCTTCTGGGACTCCTAAGTAACACATTACTCTTCCGAAAGCTTCTTTTCCTCTAGCCTTATCACGTGGTAACATCCCTCTAATTGTTCTTCTGACCATTCTATCAGGATATCTGTGTATAAAAGGTCCTGTTGAAGGGGTTCCTCTTTCTCTTGATGTCTTATATTTTTCTAAGATTTTTTTTTTATCTCCAGAAATAACTGCATTTTCACAATTAACTACACTTACCTTTTCACCATTAAGTGCTTTCTTTGCAACAACTGTTGCCATTCTTCCCAAAATTTGATTTGTAGCGTCTATTACTATCATTTTAACCCATTACCCTTACTTTTGATCCTTTCGGATTTTTTTTAACAAAGTCCATTATTGACATAGATTTTGATCCACTCTTTTTGATCTTATCTTCTGCTCCGTTTGAAAAATTATAAGCTACTACTGTAATCTTCTTATCAAGATTACCCATTCCTAAAACTTTTCCTGGAACAATAACTACATCATCTTCTTTACAATATCTGCTTAGCTTTGAAAGATTTACTATCCTTCTATTCTTGTTAGGTCCTTCAAGATCTGTTGCGACCCTTTTCCAGATTTTTACTTCCTGTTCAATTGAAGTCTTTTTAAGATCTTTTATCAATGATTCTAAATGTTGATTTTTCATTTTCATTACTTTCTATTTATTTTACTTTTTTTATTAATTTTCCAAATTCATCTAACTTCTGATTAAGTATATCCATTGATTTTAAGAGTATTTCTTTAGGTTTTAACTGTCCCCAAGATTCTACATGAAATAAATAGTTATCATTTTCATATGTAATATCTAATATTTCTTTATTTACTCCTTCACAAGCATCTACTAAATCATTGTTTAATATCATCTCAGCATCTAATTCTCCTTTTTTATTAAATGCTCCTTGAGGATATAAACTTTTGAATTTATCAAAATCTTTACTTTTATTATTTATTTTTAACTTTGGATTAAATCTATAATATATATGTCCTGCTGACCACTTTGCATGTTCCTTTCCTATACCTAGAATTGCAACTGCTTCAAATTCTAATTCCTGATCCTTTAATAATTTTACAATCGGAATTTTTGGATATACTGGAACAACTTTTGGATCTGCTGATTTCATATCAGATGCATAAACCATTTTAGGTCCTTTGACTTTTAATTTTAAAACAAGAGTTGATTTAGCTTTTCTCTCATCAATATCTGTCTGTGATTCAGGTAAATCATATGATTTTAAGTCAGTCACTAAAGGAATCAAACCTAATCTATGAGCAATTACTTCATCATAAAGTGCTGATGAATTGTTCTTAAAATTTACTTCTTCAATTGCCATAACTGGAACTTCACCTAATGCAACTCTTCTTAAAGAATTACTATAAGCAGGGGAACTTTTTTCTAATACAAATTCAACTTCATTATCCCCTTTTTTCATCTGTTCAATTTTCATTAAACTCTTCTTCCTCTTCTTCCACCTTTTTTCCTGCATGTATCATGAGGTAAAGGGGTTACATCATTAATGATTCCAATTCTTAGACCCATTCTTGATAATGATCTTATAGCTGCCTGAGCTCCAGGTCCAGGATTATTTGGTCCATTCTGACCTCCAGGTGCTTTAATATTAACATGAACTCCAGTAATTCCTTTTTCTATAGCTATTTCTGAAACTTTTTTTGCTGCTGCCATTGCGGCAGTTGGAGAACTCTCCAATCTATCAGCTTTTACAATCTGTCCACCACTTGAAACAGCAATTGTCTCACTTCCAGTTATATCTGTAATATGAATTATTGTATTATTATATGAAGCATAAATGTGACAAATACCCCATTTCATAGGTCTTCTTTGCATCATTTTTTATCACCTGCATCAGCTTTTTTCTCTTCTTTTACTTCTTCAGGTTTTTCTTTTCCAACTGATTCAAGTACTTCTTCAATTTTTTCAACTTCTTCAACAACTACTTCTTTGCCTTTTGCTACTTCTGTATCTTCAAGTGTTATATCTTCATCTAATTCTTGAATTTTTGCTTTATTATCTTTAACTTTAGCTTTTTTCTCTTCAGCAATTCTTTTTTTCTTTATTACTGGGCTATTTGCAAGTTCAGTTCCACCCATTGGAAATCTTTCTGGATGATCTTCACTCTTAAAAGCTGATGAATCTGAAAATAATATTGTTCCTTCTTCATTTATTGACACTATGTATGAAGGTGAAGTTATTTTTGTACCATTAACTGTAATATGTTCATGTGTAATAAGCTGTCTTGCCTGTTTGACAGATCTTGCTAATTTTTTCTTAAAAACTAATGTCTGAAGTCTTCTATCACAAACATCAGTTAAAGTCAATCCCAAAATATCATCTAATGTACTATCAATTCCAACCAATCCAATTGATTTTACTTTTTCCATAAGCTGTTTTTCTTCAATTTCAGCCTGAACATCCATTCTTGGTACTAAATTTTTAACTTGTCTTTTGAATCTTTTTAGTTGAGAATTCATCTTCCAAATTTCTTTCTTATTCTTCATACCATATTCTTTAAGTAATATCTTTTCTTCATCAATTCTTTCTCTCTGCCAAGGATGGTTTGGCGTTGAATATTTTCTGCTTATTCTTTTTGGATCTCCCATGATAATAACCTATTTATTTATACTCTACCAGCTTTAGCGCCCTTTTTTTTCTGGACTCCTACAGCTTTTCCTTTATTTTTTCTAAAATTGGATTTTGTTCTCTGACCTCTTACTGGTAAACCTCTTGAGTGTCTCAATCCTCTATTTGATTTTACTTTCATTAATTTTCTAACATCATTTTCTTTTGAAAACTTTAATTTTCCGCCAGTCAAATGTTTTGATACACCATCAAAAATATCTTTTCTTTTATTTAACATCCAATCAGGGATATCATATTTATCAGGATTGTTTATAACATCTTCAATCATATCAATCTGTGTTTGATCAAGTGAACCTGCTTTTTTTGAACCTTCAACTTTTGCAAGATTACAAACCATATTAGAAAAAATAATTCCTATTCCTTTAATTTTAGTTAGAGCCAAATTTATTGACTTCTCTCCTTTTAAATCAGTATTCTGAATCCTTATGATATATTTTAATTTTTCTTCTGCCATTTTATCACTTTTTAATATGTCCCGAGAATTAAGCGTTAACTTAACCCTCATATCGCCCATATCATAATATGAACTCGGGTAAACTATCTGCTTGGAAATTCAAGGCATTTATAAAGATTATGGGTATTAAAGCATTTTTAGTAATTAAAAAAAATTATTTTTTAGAATTCAATTGATTATTAATATATAATTCCTGAGTAGGATATGGAATTTTTATATTCTCTTTTTTAAATATCTTATGAATCTTTTTAATTATAAAATGTGTATGACGACCCTTTAACGCAGGATTTTTTGTCCAAAATGAAAATTGTAAATTAATTCCAAAATCACCAAATGTCCTATATCTTACTTTTGCAGGTGGATTCTTCTCTATGTATTCTTCATTTTTTGCTAAATCCATTAAAACTTTTTCCACTTTCTCTAAATCAGAATCGTAACTAACTCCAACATCTATCCTAACACGAAGTTTAGGCAAAATTCCTGTTTGATTAATAACCTTTGATGAAGCCATTACTGAATTTGGAATAGTAATAAAAACATCATCTCTTGTCTTAATTTTAGTTGATCTCAAGCCTATATCAACAACTTCTCCCCTCTCATTGTCAATAACAACATAATCACCTATTTCATATGGTTTGTCAAAAAAAATAGCTAAGCCACCAAAAATATTTGAGATTGTGTCTTTTGCCGCAAAGGCTACAGCTAAACCGAGAACACCAGCTGAAGCAAGCAGAGGTGCTAAATTAATATCCCATACTGAAAAAAACACAAAGAAATAAATTGCAAACCCTACAATTTTTAGCATTCTCTCAAAAAAAGGAAATACTCTCTTATCAAAAGCCTTAATTCTTCTTTTATCCTTAACTGATTCTCTAGTCCCATGAATAATAATCATTATTATCTTGATTGTTAAGATAAATATTATATACATTATTATTGTAATGAAAATTCTAGAATAAGCTAATCCAATTAAATCATCTAAATGTATTATATACCCAGAGAGAAAAACACCAACAATAATTACAAAAAATAACATAGGTTTTTGCGCAGTCTCAATAATTTTATCATCAATATCTGTCTTTGTTCCCTTAACAAGAGAAGAAAGAATTTTTGTAAATACATATCTTATTACAAATGATGCTATAAAAAATATTGCAAAAACTATCAATGCATTAATATATAGATTAGTTACACCTATAAAATCAAATTTATCTACTAAAGTATCTAAAATAATATTTGGATCTATTGTGCTATTCCCTACCATAATAAAATGTTAATTGAGAAATGTATAAAAAATTTGTCAAAAATCCAAAAAATAATTTATTCAATTTGTTCAAGAATTCTAAAAAAATTACTATTAAGTTCTTCAAATGTAAAAGGTTTTAATGGCTGATGATACGGTAAATAAAATTTCTCAACCTTCATATTCTCAAACATTTTTTTCAATATATTCTTTGTAATTTCATAATCAAGTAAAGAATCATGTACTGACATACCAAAATAAAGTTTATTTTTAAATGTGCAATTTTCAACTTTAAACCTAATATCCAAGATTTCATTCAATTGATATGTAAAAACATCTAATGTAGAATCTTTAAAATTTAATAGATTTTCTCTAAAACCATCTAATTTATCAATATTTCCAACATTTCTTAATATCAATTCTATTAAATTTACTGTTTTTTTATTATGCATAATATTCAAAATCAATTTTTTAATCTGCTTTCTTTTTAGCATTTTTGCAATAATTTTTAAAGTATTAAATTGTGATTTTGAATATAATAATGATTTATAAGATACATATGGAGAGAACAATATAACACTATCAATTCTCTCTTTTAATCTAATTAATGTTTTTATTGTAAGTAATCCACCGAATGAAAAACCCATAATATTAAATCTTTTATAACCAAGATAATCAACAAAATCTCCTACTGTTTCTGCAACAAATTCACTTCTATATTCATTTTTAAATTTTATAGATTTCCCATGACCTGGAAGCTCAAAAAAATAGACTGTAAATCTTTGTGCCATAAACTGAACCAATGTTAACCAATTTTTAATTTCAGAAACAGTTGCAGGAACCAGAATCAAAGGTGGACCCTGACCACATTTCAAATAATGTAGTCTTGTTAAAGGAAGATCTGCAAAATGGTATGTCTCTTTTGGTGGTAAATTTACCATTAAAATATAAATTAAAAATAAAGTTATAAATTTTTCCTGTAATAAAAACTAAATTTTATAAATAATTTGGATTTTCACATAAGATAATTAGACATGGCTGCGGTAGTTCAATGGTAGAATCCAGGACTGTGGAAACTAAAAACGGTTTCGGAAATCCTGGGACGCGAGTTCGATTCCCGCCTGCGGCCCTTTTTAAAAACAAAAGTCCACGAGTGAGAGTTCGATAACGTGCGAACAAGGTGAGCAGTTTTCCGAACGAATAGTGAGGATAACGGGAGAGCGTAGCGAACAGTTATACGAGTGAACAATGAGTATACCCGCCTGCGGCCCTTCTTTTACTTTTTTAAGAATTCTATTACAAGAGAGCATAACAAATAGTTTAAGAAACAACATTGACTTAATCCGCCCATGGTCCTTCTTTTTTTAATTAAATAAAAAAATCTGACCACAAATTTAATATTTTAATATGATCTTTTTACTATCGTAAAGAATTTACATTTTGTAAATTCTTTTATGTATCACGGAAATCCTAAAACACTTCGCTACCTCGCACTAAAGTACGAGGTGTGCTCGCTCGTGTTCTCAAGACGGATTTCCTGAATGTCAAAGGTAGACATTCATCCTCCAACTAAAGTAAGAGGTTTTCTGTCGACTTCAACATAAGCAAATGTAAACCACTTGCTAAATTAGTTATACAAAATTTGCACATTTAAAATAAACCAAAATTAATAAATTAATATAATACACACACTAAATAAAGCATCTCACGAAAGAAATCTTTATATACAATAAAGATAATTTATTTTAGCATGGGAATTGTTATCAATACAAAAAAATTCATACTCGTTTCAATTTTTATGATATTTGTTGTTGGTTCCCTACATATTTACTTCAATATTTTATCCCCTACTTTTGTAAAAAAAACACATCTCGAAAAACCATTTATTCCTGAAAATATCGACGAATACAAAATATTCAAAGAAGGTGAAGAAATAATAACTGATGAACATATTGAATTCTTAACAAATGAAATAGGAGCATATAAATTGCACAGTGACCCAATAACAAAAGAACCTCCTGAAATGGAATTTAGAATAACCGATACTAACCAGATATTTACTATTAAAATTGTTGATGGAAAACCAAAATCTACTCCTGGCGAAGCAGATAATCCTGATATTAAAATATACGGAAAGCAAATAATCATTTTAGAAATATTATCTTCTGATGATTTAAATTCAAAAATAGTAGAAAAGGCAGAAAGTCAAGAAATTGGACTAAATGTATTAGCTGATGAAAAAACTCTTGCATTAAAAGGATATAAGGCAATATATGACGCATTTACAAAAAATAATCAAATAACAGGAAACGTTGTTGAAAAAATTAAACCAGGTCCTTATCACACGTGGACTAAAACAATTCTATTATTGTATGCATTAATATTTATAGAAATAGCTTTTGTAAAAAAATTATAAATAAAAAATAATAATAAAATCTTATCTTAAGATTTAATCAAACCATATTTTTTTAGAATCTGTTTATAATTATCATAATCCTCTGAAGCTTTAAAATCTGCAATATCATCAGAACTAAGTCTCTTTAACCACTTATTCTGAATCTTCAAAGCTTCTTTTAAATCTTTAGGAACTCCACCTTTTTTTTCCTCTTCAATATGAGCTTCTACATATTCATCTTCATCAATGTTCTCATTTACTTCTGGAAGGAAAAATGAAAATAATTTATCAAAAAAACCTTTTTTTTGAGTAGCAACAATTTCTTCTTCTTCAAATTCTTCAAATTCTTTATCCATCTCTTCTACTACTTCATCTTTTACTCCTATATCTACTTCTTCTTCAATTATTTCTCCTTTTTTTCCAGTATAGAAATATTTTATTATTCTTTGATAGAATGGAATTCTGGTTTCTGTAAATTCTTCTGAATCTTCATCTACGTATTCAACTTTTTCCTTTTTTCTTTTTGGTTTTATTCTTGATTTTGGTCTATCTACTCTATCTGAAAGATAATTATCCATTTCCCTATTGAAAGCGCTTCCTACGATTTTGTTTCACCCACTTGTATTAAATATTATAATTAATAATTAAAAAGTATATATATGTTTTGTTTTAAAAAAACAAAAAACAAAATTTATATACTTCTCTCACTAATATTATTTTGATGAAAAAAAGGGGGCAGATTAGTGTTGAATTTATTGTAATTTATGGTTTTGTACTTCTAATGATGATTCCTTTAACTATTATTTTTTATACACAATCAGGAGATACAAAAGATGTTCTTTATAATAATCAATTACATAACATTGGTACAAGAGTCATAGATAAAGCTGAATCTATATATTATTATGGGCAACCAAGTAAAACTACTATAAAAGCTTACTTTCCTGAAAATATTGAAAATATCACAATTAAAAATAGAGAATTCATTTTCAAATTTAGAAATAGTAAAAATACTTTAAATGAAATAATTTTAACTTCATTAGTGAATATTTCAGGAAGTGTTTCAAATAACCAAGGAATACATTACATTATAATAGAATCACAAGGTGACTATGTAAAAATAAGTGGCTAAAATGCTAATAAAAAATAAACATATTTTTCATAATGGAAAAAAATCTCAGATGACTTTTGAATTTTTGACAATGATAGGTATGGGAATGATAGTTATATATGGTTTCATATTTGTATTTAGTGAAATTAGGAATGATGCTTTAATTGATAAAAAAAATAATGCATTTTTAGATTTTGGAAAAAGTCTCCAAATTGAATTAACAAGTGCTAGTCAAATGAATAAAGGTTATAGTAGGTCAATAATCATACCTGAAAAAATTTCTTTTTCCGACTATGAAATTAATTTGACATCAAACACCATGATTATAGATTATGAGAGTGGAAATTCAATTTTTACCATACCTGATTCATCAGGTCAATTCATTAAAGGAACAAACATAATTAGTAACGTTAATGGATCAATTTGTATAAACTGTTAAAATGAAAAAAAAAAGTATTATTTGGGTATCTGATTTTATTCTTGGACTTACAATGTTTACTGCTGCAATAGTTTTATCTACAGTTTATATGAGAAATAATTTTATTTTTGATAAAGTAGGTACTAATGAATTAACATTTTCTGCAAATAGTCTATCTGAAACTCTAATGCGAGAAGGAATCCCTAATAATTGGAATAAAACTAGGGTTGTTCAAATTGGAATTTCAAACCCTGATTATTCATTGAATAAAACAAAATTAAAAGCCCTAAAAAATTTATCCCAAGATAATTATGAAAATTCGAAAAAATTATTAGGGACAAAATATAATTACTTAATATATTTCAAAGATAATAATAATAACTCCTTAGAAATAGAATCTAATACTTATTTTGGACATCCTGATTATAATGAATTTAATATTAATAGTATTGAAAAAGATATAATTACAATTTCAAGATATCTTATATATAAAGTAGAATCAGCAACAGAAATAGATGCTAAAATAATCAAGATGGTTGTGCATATATGGTAAAAAAAAAAGGATTTTATTTTACAATGGATGCTTTTTTTGCATCTATATTAATAGTATTGGCAATAATTATTTCATCTAAACTAATTATTGAAGATGATGTTTCATCACCAATTAATCATATGTCAAAAGATCTTATTAATAGTCTTTCAAATATAAAAATTAGTGAAGTCAATAATTCTTATATCAAATATTTAATCTCAAATAAAACAATACTTCACCCAAATAATACAATTATTGAGCAAATAGGAGAATTTTATGTACTTAATCAAAGTGAGCTTGCATATAACTTATCTGATTTATTAATTAGTAAACTTGTTCCAGATAAATTTGGAGTTGAAATTTTAGTAAATGATGAAGTCTTATTAACAAATTCAACAAATACTGTTAAAAAAGATGACCTTATATCATATAGGAGACTTGTTTCTGGCTTTGAAAAATTTAAACCTATCAAAGGAGCAACATCAAAAGTATACCTTCAAGGAATAAATGCAAAAACATACTCAATATATTCTTATTTTGGTGGATTTGTAGGTCAAGGAAATGTTACAACTTCAATTTTTGATTCTCCACCAGGAGATAATATTACTGAAATTTATATGGAATTAGATGCTGGCGATAATTTTGATTTATATGTAAATGAAATTAAATGCAATACTACATTTTATCCTTCTGCAATAAAATTTAATGCTGATAATTGGAACATTACGAGTTGTAAAACCTCAATAATTGAAGATGCTCAAAATAATTTTTCAATAATATTTTTAGGAGATATTGAAAACGCGTTTGTTGGTGGTGGATTCATAAGAATAAAATATGTGACAGATGAATTGCAAAATATTAACACCGATGGATTGGATTATGTATACTTACCAAACATTAATGGTCTTGTAAACCTATATTCATCTTTTTATGTTCCTGGAACACTAAATAGTATGGAAGTATTTTTACATTATGATGCTGATTTTAATAATGAAACTAATAATACATTATATTTGACAATTGGAAATGAAACAATTTTAAAAAGAACAAATTTAAGTGGCGAAGAATCATTGACACTTACCGACATAAATTTAACTCAATATCTTAATTATACAAACCTTAGTCTCAATACTATACCTATTAGACTTGGATATGAAAATGTTACTTTTGGTTTCATATATGAAGGTAATGCTGATGTAATGTTAGTAACTGATGTTTCTGGGAGTATGGATGATCAAATGGGAAGTAGTAGCACAGGAACAGCCAGAAATTGTGATGATTCTAATTATGACCTTTCTACTACTGCAAGATTAAGTGTTGCTAAATGCCTTGACAAAGATTTTTCAAAAGATATATTGAATATTACTGGAAATCAAATAGGTTTGGTTTCATATTCTACAACTACTGACGACTCTGACACAATTTATCCAACTACAGATATTGATTCAATAAATACAATTATTGGAAATGCATCTCCTGAAACAGGATATAGTGGTGGTGGATATACTTGTATTTGTTGTGGAATAAACAGTGCAAGAGATATATTAATTGAAAATTTAACAAGAACAGTCTTGATTCCAAGTGGATCTGACTGGAATTATACTGATAATTTTTTATTTAGTCAACCTGCTAATGATTCTGAAGAAGACACATGGTTTAGTCTAAATTATGATGATGAAAATACTTGGGATTCTGGTGGAACTGCAATTTTAGGTGCAACAAATAGATATATTTACACACCAACAGTTGTTACTGAATTAGATAGTGATCTAGGTAATGGACAAATATATTACCTTGACTTATGGGAACATATATCTGACACAAGTGGGGCACCTAATGATTTTTCAAGTGGAACTTTAAATTATACTGCTAACACATTTGGAATTAGCGCAGGAGATGATGGTTGGGATTGGGATTCAGAAGATAACACAGGTATTTTTGGATATGATGATGATATGGATTATAATGAAGTTGTTTTAGATAATGGTGACTACTGGATAGAAATTGATAATATTCAAGGAGGAAGTAATACTTGTTCAGACTATGATTGTTCTGGTGCATATGGTATAGAAATAATTGTTACATCAACACATTATAATGCCATACAAAATGGTGGGACTGCGATTATATCTTTTAATTATGAATGGGATGATTCATCAGGTAACCCTTTTGGTTCTAGTGATGAAGTTTGGATAAAATCTTATTGGCAAAGCCCAACAACTGGCATTCATTATTTAGGATCAGAGCAATCTTCTGTTGGAGGAGATACTACTCTTGAAGTAGATTATGGCAGTCAACCAGATAATGATTTTTCAGGAACACATACTCAAGATATAACTTCATGGATTGAAAACGCTGGATCTTATTATTTAGTTTTAGGTGGGAAAATTTATGCAGGTGATAGTGGTGAGCATGGTGAATTTAGATTTGATGATATTCAAATTGAAGTAACTGATCCTGATGATACTGTTTTATATGGAAATTTATGGGAGCATATTTCTGATGTTGGAGGTGCGCCTGCTGATTTTGGAAGTGGCACTTTGAATTATACTGCCAATACATTTGGGATAAGTGGTTCAAATGATGGATGGGATTGGGACACAGAAGATGGAACAGGACAATTTGGATATGATGATGATATTGATTACAATGAAATTGTAAGTGGACAAATTGAATTTGACAACGATGAAAGTGGAGGAGAAAATAATTGTAATAATCATGATTGCTCAGGTGCATATGGTATAGAAATTGAAATAACAAATGAAATGTACAATATTATGAGTAATTCTGGTTCTGCATTTTTATCCTTTGATTATGAATGGGATGATGATGCTAATATTTTTGAAAATGCAGATCAAATATGGATTAAAGCCAGATGGACAAGTCCTACATCTGGTACAACATATCTTGGATCAAATCTTGATTCAGGTCATGATGGAGAAGATTCTGATAATGAAATTGCGACTTCAGAAAATCCAAATAATGATATTTCTGGAACTTATTTAGAAGATATTTCTGGATATATTGAAGGAGCAGGTAATTATTATTTAGAATTAGGTGGAAAATTAATAGCTTCACAAGATGAAGAATTTGGTGATTGGAGATTTGATAATATTGAATTAAAATTCACAAATAAAACAAATCATTATTTTTTTAGACATCATTTTACAATAAATGATTTAACATTAGCTAAAAGAGGAGTTTTAAATTTACTCTCAGATGATTATGCTACAATATATCTAAATGGAAATGAAATTATCTCAACCAATATAGAAGAAGCAGAATACTGGAATATCCGAGGATTTAATATTGATGAAAATTATTTTAGAACTGGTGATAATGTAATTGCTGTTGAACTTATAAATTCTGATGATTCAGCTAAATTTGATTTGGAGTTATCAATTTTAAATGCAACAAAAGAACATGCTATGATGGTAATGAGTGATGGAGAAGCAAATAGACAATGTGGAGAACAAGGAACTGGAAGTTCAACAAATGATGCAATACAAGCCGCATGTGATGCAAAAGAGGATTATGGAATAACTGTCTATGCTGTTGGATATAGTGATCAAGCTGATGATTCAACATTACAAAGTATTGCAGAATGTGGTGAAGGGTTATTTACAAGTAGCGATAATACAACTGCACTTCAAGAATTTTATTCAGATGTCGCTGCTTCAATTGTGTCTACTGCTAGACATTCCCAAACAATTGAGGTCCAAGGTAATCTTTCAAAAAGCATATTATATGGTGATTCTTATATTTTATTAAACTATACACCTGAAAATCAAATTGAAAAATTTGGAAAAATTAGTGTAATAAATGAAGTCACAGGTTTTGATAATTGCTCATTTGATGTTACAATTCCAAATGACGTTGAAATAGTTGATGCAAAATTAACATCTTATTCTGCAGAACATTGGACAGATGCTCTTTTAGTCAATAATAATCAAGTATATAATCTTTCTAAATTCAATGAAGATTATACACCTTTAGGTGATCCATTTATAATAAATATTCCTGTAAATCAAATAAACAATGGATTAAATTCATTTTATTTACGTACTGGTGACTCTGCTGATAATTTTACAGGATGTTCTCTAAATAATACATTTATTTATGAAGTTCTACTTACTGCATCAATTGCGTACAGTGATGTTTTAGAAGATGCAATAGGTTGTAATTGGTTAATTGAATTTAATAATGGAGGAAATATCACTTTGGCAGTCCCTCCTGAATATTCTGGAATCAATACTTGTGAATATACTAATGCATCAATAAGCTACAATGTAGAAGATACATATGATGATGCAATGTATAATTTATTAGATAATTTAGATTTAGATAATGATGGTCGAATTTATGTTGATCTACATCAAAATGATTTTGTAATTGGAACAATTTCTGTTGGAAAAATCCCTTATCCTTGGGGACCTGCAATTGCAGAGGTAAGAGTATGGAAATAAAAAATAAAAAAGGTGTATTTTTTACATTTGTTGGATTATTTTTTATTATTGTATTTATAACAATTATTTTTTCAAAAAATCAAAATCATTATACTGAAAAAAGTTTGGTTATTTCAACTAGATTAAATACAATAAATAATTTTATAATTGATCTTGAAAAAGATTTAGATAGAGAACTATTCATTGGTGGATATAGAGCATTATTAAGTCTTAATACGCATGTTAGAAATGAAGAAGGATTTATTGACAATCTTGATGAGGTTTTCACAAATATCTTAATCAATGGAACTTATAATGATTCAGAATTTGTCATAATGACACAATCAGGTCAAGGAGCTGATTTTAAATCATGGAATCAAAGAATAAATGAAGAAGCAAATAAACTAAATATAATAACAAATTTTGAAGTAAATGATGTGCAATTATACCATTCTTCTCCTTGGAACGTGGTAATTTCTATAAATTTAAGTTTACTTATTGAAGATAGTAAACAACTTGCTAAATGGAATTATACAAAAACTTATGAAAAAGAAATAAGTATTTTAGGATTTGAAGACCCATTATATTCTATTTCTACTCTTGATAAAGTTACAAATTTAATCAATTATTCTGCATCTCCTGATTTTGTAAATGATGCAACTAATGATACGGCTGTTCTTGTAAATCATCTAAATAATTCAATCTATATTACATCTACAAATGGACCAAGTTTTTTAATGAGGTTCGTTGGAAATTTATCACCTTCAGAATTTGGTATAGAAAGTTTAGTTGATCTTGTTAAATTAAATCAGCAAAGTATTGTATTAAGAAATTCAAGTGTTGTAGATTATCTTTATTTTAATGAGAATGTTACATCTGATTGGTGTTCAGTCCAAAATATGCCTGATTGGTTTAGAATAGATAAATCACATGGTTCAGATTATGAAATTGATATCCTTGAAAAAAAAAGTTGTTAAATAAAAATGCTAATAAATAAAACCAACAATAAAAAAATAGTAAGCAAAATAAAATTTTGTAAATCTATATTATCTAAATCAAAAGGATTGATGTTCTCTAAAAAAATTTTGGATGAAGGACTAGTTTTTATTTTCAAAGGAAATGTAAAAATAGGTCTCCATATGTTCTTTGTATTTTTTCCTATTGATGTATTATTTTTAGATAAAGATAAAAAAGTTGTTGAAATAAAACAAAATTTCAACCCTTGGACAACATATCATCCAAAAATAAAAAGTAAATATATAATTGAATTACCAAATAATGCTATAAAAAAATCAAAGACTAAAATTGGAGATGTTATTGAATTCTAATTATTCAAAAAAATAGTATATTATATAAATTTAGAAAAACTTTTTCTCAACAATGAAACAAAAAAATAAAGATTATTTATTCTATTCAACTACAACAAGTTTATGTCCAGAATGTCTAAAAAAAGTTCCAGCTAAAATTATAATTAAAGATAATTCTGTATTTATGAAAAAAAGATGCAAAGAACATGGTGTGTCTGAAGTATTGATTGAAGATGATGCAAATTATTACCTAAATAAATATAAATATGATAAACCCGGAACAATATGCAAGACTCAAACAATGATTGATAGAGGTTGTCCATTTGATTGTGGTCTATGTCCTGATCATGAACAGCATACATGTATTGGATTATTAGAAGTAACAAATAATTGTGATCTTACCTGTCCTATATGCTACGCAAATTCTGGTGAAGGAGATTTCATGAGTCTTGAAACAATACATAAAATATTAGATAATTATCAGGATTCAGAATATGGTAATGCTGAAATCTTGCAAATTAGTGGTGGAGAACCAACAACACATCCTCAAATTTTAGAAATAATAAAAATTGCTAAAAATAAAAAAATAAAATATGTAATGTTAAACACTAATGGTATAAGAATTTCTAAAGATTTAGAATTTGTTAAAAAATTAAGTGAACTTAAAGGTGGTTTTGAAATATATCTGCAATTTGATGGTTTTGATGAAAAAACATCTATAAAATTAAGAGGAAAAAATATCTTAGACATAAAAAAAAAAGCTATTGAAAATCTAAGTAAATATGGCATCCCAATAACTTTGGTCTCAACAATAAAAAAAGGATTAAATGATGATGAAATGGGTGAAATAATTGACTTTGGATTAAAAACTAAATATATACGAGGTATAAATTTTCAACCAGTCACATATTTTGGAAGATACAAAAAAGAAGATAAATATTCAAAAATGACCAATACTGGAATCTATAAAAAAATTGAAAAACAAACAGGAGGAATGATAAAATTCGATGATTTTATTCCTCTTCCTTGTACTATTGATAATACAGGAGTTACATTTCTTTATAAAAATAAAGGAGAGTTTATTCCAATCACAAGAAATATGGATGTAAAGAAACATCTCAAATTAATAAAAAACACATTTGATTTTGATGCTAAAGAAATGTTAACAGAAGCAGCTAAAGGTCTTTGTGGTGGTAATTCATGTGGCTGTTTTGATTTTATCAAAGATGTGAAAACAATAATACCATTAAGTTTTATTGCAAAACCTCAAAAAGAAAAAACAAAATTCATTGATGAAAATACTTTCAGGATAAGTATTGTGTCATTTATTGATGCATATAATTTTGATATAAAATCTGTAAAAAAAGAATGTGTTCATATTCTTACTCCTGATCTTAAAAAAATGCCATTTTCAATGTATAATCTATTGTATAGAGATAATAATAATAATAATAATAAAGATGGTATCAATGTACTTAATTGAATTGTTTCAAAATAATAATGGAAATCCTATACTCATTTTAGAGAAAATATCATATTTGATAATTATTTTATCTACATGTGCAATACTAATTTCAATATTGATTAATTTCATAGAATCAAGTGAAAAAAATATTGTCAAAAAAGAAAAAAAAAGTATTGTTGAAACAGGTACAATGATGTTATTTTTTTTAGTATATTATTCATTTATCAAACTAAGTATTGGAAAAATAATAATTAACCAAAATTTTCATATAGTCCTTACAATAATTGGATTAATTATAATAATCATTGGAACAATATTAAACATTGTAGGAAGATTTTATCTTGGAAAAAATTGGGCTAATCATATAAAAATATATAAGAATCATAAACTAATAAAAAAAGGTCCATATAGTATCGTACGACACCCATTATATGCATCACTTATTTGGATATTTTATGCAGGTTCATTTATTTATCTAAATTATTTTTCATTTATTGCAAATACTCTCATTTTCATTCCATTCATGTACTACAGAGCAAAACAAGAAGAAACATTAATTTTGGAAAACTTTAAAGAATACAAAAAATATCAATCTGATGTAGGAATGTTTTTTCCTAAACTAAGATTTTTTATGAGGAGATAAAAATCAATAAATACAAACCTATTAAGATTTCAAAAAATTCTTTTGCATTTTGTAGATATACAACTGCAATATTAGTTTGGTGTGCATTGATATTTAAAATAAAATCTTCGATTTATATCACGTTTGCAATTATGTTATTTTCTGCAATATTTAAAGTGAAAAATTCTCCTTTAGTTCAGTTATATTCACAGAGTATTGAAAAAATTTCAAAATTAAAATCTAAGAAAATATTAGTAAATGAAAAAGCAATAAGATTTGCACACATCATTGGGACCATTTTTAGTGGTATATGTATTATTGCATTACTTTTCAGAGAAAATATTGGTTGGGGAATCGTATTTATTTTTGCAATCATTAAAACAATAAGTGCAGTTGGTATATGTCCTGCTTCCAAATTATATGATTGTATGAATAGTGGAAGTTGTTGTACATTTTTAAAAAAATGAGAGAACATATATGATCGATGAACATTTTCATCCTAAAAATTGGGGTATAAGACCTATTCTTTTTAGTATTGGTAATATTGAAATTCCAGCATATTCATTTTTTGTTCTTCTTGGTCTTGTTGTAGGCGCAATAGTTTATTTCAAAGAAGTAAATAGAAAAAAGAAAACAATTAGTGAAAACTCAATATATATTGCACTCTGTGCAATGGGTGGAGGAATCCTTGGATCAAAAATTCCAATATGGATATATAATTATAAAATAATTATTGCATTATTTCCAGACATAACACCAATTCTATCTGGAAGAACTATTGTTGGTGGAATAATAGGAGGAATGATTGGTGTAAGATTAATCAAACACTATTTGAAAATAAAAAATAGACGTGGAAATTTCTTTGCGCCAGCAGCAGCTCTTGGAATTTCAATTGGAAGGATAGGATGTTTTTTTAGAGGATGCTGTTATGGAATTGAAACTACACTTCCATGGGGTGTTGATTTTGGAGATGGAATACAAAGACATCCTACACAGATTTATGAAACAATATTTGCATTTTTATTATTTTTATATTTAACAAAAATTAAGAAAAAAATAAAAAAACCAGGAAGATTATTTGATATATTTTTGACAATTTATTTTTCATATAGATTCATATCTGAATTCATTCGTGATATTAATAAAACTTTTTATGGTCTTTCAATATTTCAGATAATATCATTAATTGTAATAATATACGCAAATAGAGGACCTATAGCAAATTATTTAAATAAAATGTTTAATATGTAAATTATGGAGAAAAAAGAAGATTATTACGGAGACAATAGTATTAAAAAACTAGCTGATTTAGCAATAGGTTTTTTTGGTGCTCCGTTTGTTAATGCTATAATAAGTAATATATTTTTAGTTTTATTAAACTTAATTTTCAAAATTGATAATAAACATGAAACAATTCAAATTTTAATTATTATTTCTGGAGCTATTCTTCTTATTTGGTTTAATATTTCCATTATAAAAAAATTCAAAAAAATGGATAGAAGATTTATTTCAACAGGAATAATTGTAGGGCTTACACTTTTAGTTTTAATACCATTATTAATACTTGGTGCATGCGTAATTATGATTAGTGGATCCGCACTTTCATCATGGAATACATAATTTCAAATCTTTTCAAAAATAATAAATAATGATAAACATGGAAGAAAAAGAAGATTATTATGGAGATAATAAAACTAGAAAATGGACTGATTTAGCAATAGGATTCTTTGGAGCTCAATTTGTCAATTCAAATATAGGTGGAATATTATATTACATAATAATTATGATTTTTAAATTTCTTTTTAAAAACAATAATCAAACAATTATTTATTTATTAATTGGATTAGGAGCAATTTTACTAATTGGATTAAATATATTTATAATAAAAAAATTCAAAAAAAATGGAAGAGAATATATTTCCAAAGGAATAATCATTGGAATTATCACAGCTATATTATTACCACTATTAGCATTTGGTGCTTGTATGGTGGCCTTTAGTGGATTTAATTAACTATAAAAAATGAAAAAAGAAGATTATTATGGAGATAATAAAAAATTAAAAATAGTAGATTTTATTTTAGGATTTTTTGGAATCTATATAGTGAACCTTATCATTTTCTCAATTACAAGAATACCTTTATATGCTATATCACGACTTCAATATTTTAGAAAATACAATTATCTTATTGGCATTGGAGACAACCTGTCTATTGTCATCTGCATAATTATTACCATAGTTATAATTAAAATTTTCTTTAAGAAAAAAAGAAGATTCATATCTATTGGAAGTTTAGTTGCTATAGGAATTCCATTATTACTACTAGGTGCATGTGAACTTATGTTTGGTGGTTGAGAATTCCCTTAATTTATTAAAATAAAAAAATGAAAGAAGAAGATTATTATAAAGATGATAAAGCAAGAAAATGGATTGATCTAGTAATTGGTTTTTTTGGTGCTCCGTTTGTCAATTCTATTTTAGGTAGCATAATACAATTAATAGTTATAATGATGGAAAGAATATTTTCTTCAAATAATAATGAAACATTCATTTTTTTAATAATAATTCCAGGAATAATATTACTCATTTGGTTTAATATATTTATAATTAAAAAATTCAAAAAAATTGGAAGAAAATATATTTCAAAAGGAATAATAATTGGGGTTGCAGTAAGTATATTATTACCATTATTGGTGTTTGGTGCATGCATGTTAATCATTAGTAGTAACGGTAGGTTCCTTTAAATTTTATAACTAGAATATGGAAAAAGAAGAAGATTATTATGGAAAGAATAAAAAATTAAAAATAGTAGATTTTGTTTTAGGGTTTTTTGGACAATATTTTATCAATTCAACTATTGTTGGTATATACATTGGAATAGGCACATTATTTTCAAGTTTAATTCCAAATAACTATACTGAATTATTTTTTTCAATATTCATAATTCCTTTAATAATTGCTATTATTTGGTTAAATATTTTTATAATTAAAAAATTTAAAAAAGAAAATAGAAAATATATTTCTACTGGAATTATAACTTCAATTGTATTAACAATATTTATTCCAATGTTAATTTTTGGAGCATGTATAATAGCACTTAGTAATTCTTTCTAAAAAGTTTGACAAATAATTTATACCTCAAACTATTTCAATTTCTTATGTACACAATATCACATGCATTTTCAGGATTTTTAATATTAAGAATTCTCATTGAAATAAGTCCTGAAATATATTCAAAATCAATGATTTTTTTTATGTTTTCAATTATATTTTCCAATTTACCTGACCTTGATGTGTTCTGGTCAAAAACATTAAATGATCATCATGTTTCATTTTTTCATTCACCTATATTCTGGAGTATAATTAGTTTGGTGATGATAATAATTTTACCAAGACAAAGATTCCTATCTATTCTTCTGATAATAAATGTATTTTTTCATCTATTTACTGATTATCTTACAGGAAGAACTGCAGGTATTGCAATATTTTTTCCATTTTCAACAAAAGAATATTCAATCTTTAAATTAGATAAAAAAGATGGAAATTTTTCAGCATTTAATATCAAAGAAAGTAAAAGATTTTTTTTAAAATATTTCAAAAATAAAACACAGGTTTTAATTGAAGGAGCTATATTGGTAGCAGGAATAATTTCTATAATGATCTAATAATTATTGATTTTACTCTTTTAAATTATCATGAATAATCACAGCAGACCGCTTTGCGTTCTGCACAAGTGCAATACGCCAAAGGCGAATTGCTATGATACAAATAGTGACTCAAATTAATTTAGAAAAAATCAGAAATATTTTTAAAAATATCATTAAAAACTACTCTTTTTTAAAAACATTTAAAATAAAACAATTATTCACTTCTACCTGAGAGGCTAGACTGGGACGCTCGTCCTGTCCTGTTACCTTCAATGGACGTCATGTTGGAGTTGAAGCCTAAGGAGAGGTTTTGTGGTCATTATTTGGCCCCGGACCGTACGTTGACGCCTTGTCCGATTCGACTGGTGATTTTGGGAACTGTGTCAGATCAGGAATGAAGCAGCACTAACCGTTGTTGCTGGTGCTTTTCGGATAGCAGGGCCGAGGAAAGTCTAGGATCACCGAGTTTTGGTTGCATTATCCATCTTTAGGCATGCTTCTCACTTTATTTTTAGAAATAATTTTACAAGTAAAAAATGGCATTTTTGTTTATAATATATTTCTAAAATTTACAAATTAAATTATTTATTTAAAAACTAATAACTACAATCAATAGAAAATATATTATAAATCAAAATCATCAATGAAACTTCTAATCATCTTATATTCATTTAGATACTTGAATCCCTTATCTGTCAAAGTGATGAATTTTTTCCCTTTTTTATCAAAGATTTCTTTTATGAATTCTTTTTTTATTAGTTCTTTAAAATAATCAGAAAAACTCTGTGAAGAAAGATTAGAATATCTAAGTAAAGGTGTTGGCTTTATTGAATTCTTATGATTCTGGATTATATTTAATATATCATAAATAACTTCCAATCTATCTCTTTTCTTGCTCATTTTTTCTTCTTATTTATTTTTAGAACTCTTAATAAAATCAATATATAGATTACACAAGAAACGACATAAATTCCAAATCTTAATTCATGTAAAAACTTTGAAATTTCAATTGAAATTAGATTTAATATCCATATTAAAAATATCAAAACATATGCAACATAAAAAGGATGTTTCTTTTTTGATTTCTTAGATTTATTAAAACTAATTATTACTGTTGCAAAAAACAAAATTGTTATCATACTTATATGAATAAAAGGATTTCTTAAAAAAAAGTCAAATAACATTGCTATTATTGCAAAAATATTAAAAAATAGAATTACAGTTTTTTCTTTTAATTTTATTTTTTTCCAGATAACACTATATAATAAAAATAGTCCAGACATTACACTTGCATAGATAAAAATAAGGTCTCCAAATCTTAAATATTCTCTAGGAAAAGATCTTATTGTGGTTGGATCAAAAATAAGTCTAAATAAAATTCTGGATACAAACCTAAATAAATATGCAATTGCAAAAAATAAGAATGTATAACTAAAATATTTTATTCCTTTATGTTCTGTTAATTTATACATATGTCTTGTTCTAAAATATATGACTAGAGAAATTAATATAACAAAGATTGAATATCCTGTCTCTACTAAATGAAATGGTCTTATCATAAACATATTTGGATTCATATTATACACCTAGTAGAAGTAATTTATATAATTATTTATATAAAACATGGATGTAAAGTGTACATTTTTACTTTTTTTAGAAATTTTATATTAAATCATCTAGAAAATTATTTAAATTACTAAATTTTATATCATTTATCGTTAAAAAAAATATAATTTATATTTGTTTAATATTAGTTTTAATTTTCAATTCTTGTTCTAGTATGACACTTGAAAAGTTTGATGATAAATATGATACATATGTTACTCTTGCTCCTAATACTGAACCATGTTACAATAAATATCACGGTGAACTATGTAAAAATAATGACAATGTATTAGGAAGATGTCATGATGATAAAAAATGTACTTCAGAATCCGACTTTTCTTCAGATGAGCAAGAACTACTTAATGATATTTGTTCTGATGAACATGAAGAAAATAAATTAAAAAATAAATATTGTGTGTTTCATGATATTTCTTATGTTATAGATGCTAGAGTAGAATTAACTAATACATTCAATTTAGGTGCAATAGATACAGATGATATCAGTCACTGTTCAGGTGAAAATAATTTATGTAATTCTAAAAATGCTCGAGGAAGTTTATGTAGTAATTCAAATAATAATAGATGTTTTGGAATACCATATGAAAAAATTTGTGAATGTAAAAATGATGATCTAATTAATAATTATTTTAATTATATTTGTTCTATTTTTTCTGATGATTTAGAACAGAATTATTATAAAATTAGACATATAATTAATGAAAATGAACTCTTATATTTGAGAAACAATTTAGATGACTTTTGTGAAATTGTTAATATTGAAGAACCATTTCTTGATGATACTACACATGAAACATTACCAAATGCCGCAAGTGTAATACAATTAACTTCTGTTCCTGAACAAAAAGAAGTGGAGGGGGAAAAAGCACTAAAAGGAAAAATTTCAGATAAATCGAAATCTAATGATGTAAATAGTAAAGAAATAATTGAATTAAGTAAATATATAGAAAATAAAAATATAAACTTTGTAGAAACTAGTAAAAATTCGGATGATACAATTTCATTTGGTTATGATATTGATAATAATGAACAAAGTGATTTATTTATTATAACTGATTTACTTGGCTATGTAACTAAAGTAAATTTTAATGAAATAAATCATCTATCACATAATTATGGTTTTCATTTTAATGATCCTGCATCTTCTGGATATGATGTTCTTTTTTATGAATTAAAAAGTGGATCAAATCAAAATTTAAAATATATTTCTCATATATTATATGATGAAGAATGGACATATAACCCAAATGATAAAACAATACTTTTAGAAAAAATAAATTTTGAAAATGATTTTAGTCTTTCTGAAGAAGAAAAAAATGCAATAATACAAATTTATTCAACTATTAATTTATGGTTTGAAAACATAATATCGAATGATATTAGTATGGAAATCAATAATTTTGGAGGTCTATTAAATACTTTAGAAGGTTCGACTCTTACTATTTCAATTTTTAATACTGATTATATAACACAAATAGACGAAACAAAATGGAGTGGTAATATAGATATAAAATTTAACCCTGAAATAAACTTTTATATACAATATTCTGAATTAAAAGATATTCCTGAATATAATTATATATCAGAATATAATTTAATAAGTGAAAAAATATATCCCTTAGATACTTACAATGCATTAAAAACATCTGATTGGTTTTTTGTATTATTAATAAATGGACTTGATTACAATGATATCGAAAAAATTAATTATAATTATTTAGGAAGTAAAAACCTTGATAAATTAACAAATAAAAATAAGGCATTTGACGTTACTAATAAAAATTTACTTAAAAAAGAAATTCGAAGCATTAAAAGAACAAAAAAAATAATTTCCGAATTAAATGAAATTTATTTGGGTTATTACATTTATAATCATATTGAGAGAATTTACTCAAAATATTCTGACAAAACACAAAACAATAAGGTTTTAAATTCTTTACAAATTTTTAGATATTCAAAAAAGTAAAATTAGAATATCAATATTAAAACATAGACTTATAATCTACTTTATCTATTAATAAAAAAAAATATCACAAATAAAACATGGACGTAAAGTGTACATTTTCCCTTCTTCTTGTTTATAAAGAATCCTAACAATCATAATTTCAACAGATGCCAAAAACACGGCATCAAATAATTGGAGGAAATAATAAAATGAAAAAACACACAATATTTGGTCTGTTTGCACTTTTTGTTGTTGGAATGGTATTTTCAACAAGTATGATAAGTGCTTACAAGGGGGACTATACAGAAAAAGGTCCTGAATTCAATGAAGAAAGACATGAACTTATGGAAGAAGCTTTCGAAACACATGATTATGATGCTTGGTATGCATTAATGAGTGAAAATGAAAGAACACCAAAAGTATTAGATCTTATCACAGAAGAAAATTTTGAAACATTTGCTCTAGCTCACAAAGCAGCTGAAGATGGTGATTTTGAAACTGCAGCAGAATTAAGAGCAGAACTTGGCTTAAATAATGGTAATGGTCCTAGAGATGGAACTGGATTTGGTAAAATGAATAGCCAAAAAAATGGACAAGGAAAAGGTCAAGGACAAAAAATGCAACAAAATAACTTCGTAGACTCAGACAATGATGGAAACTGTGATAATTTAAACTCACATGTTGGTCAAGGTAGAGGAAGAAAAATGGAAATGATGAGTTAAAACTCATTTTCCTTTTTTTAATTTTTATAAAATGAAACTAAATATATTTCAATCTAAGAAAAAAGAAAATTCATGGTTTGAAATCAAAAATAATCTCGATGAAATCGATGACTTTATATTATATAATGAAATAAAAAATCAATAATAAAACATAGACTTATAATCCATTTTATTTATAAATAAAAAATATATCATAATAAAAAAGTGAAACATAAAGAAAAATTAGTAACTCTCAAAAACGTATGGAAAATATACCAAATGGGAGAGGTAAAAGTACCTGCACTAAAAGGTGTAAGCGTAGATATTCACAAAGGTGAATTTGTTGCAATCATTGGTGCATCTGGTTCTGGAAAATCTACTATGATGAATCTAGTTGGATGTTTAGATCTTCCAACAAAAGGAGATATATTTCTAAAAAATCAAAATATTACTAAACTACATGAATCAAAATTATCTGTCCTACGTGGAAAAACTATTGGTTTTGTCTTTCAACAATATAATTTAATCCAGACAATGACTGCACTTGAAAATGTTTTGCTTCCTTTAGAATTACAGGAAATGAATGATGAAAAGGCAAAAAAACAAGCAATAAAAGTTTTAAAATTAGTAGGACTTGAAGACAAGATGTATAATAGACCAACGCAACTCTCTGGCGGACAACAGCAAAGGGTTGCAATTGCAAGATCACTTGCAAATGATCCAGAAATAATTCTTGCTGATGAAGTAACAGGTGCACTTGATAGTGTGACTGGTAAAGAAATTATGAAAATGCTTACTAAATTATGGAAAGAAGAAAATAAAACAATAATAATGATTACACATGATTTGAATTTAGCAAATTATGCTCAGACAATAATTGAACTTAAAGATGGTGAAATTATTAAAATTAAAAATAATAATAAACAAACAACGGTGAGAACATGAATAAAAAAATGAATTTAATATTGATGCTAATGATAATAATTAGTATAATCCCAAATGTATTTGGAGTTGAAATTAATGATTTCTTATCAATTAGTCTTATCAATCAAGATCCTGATCCTGCAATAGCAGGAGATACACTTGAAATAAGAATTGGTCTTGAGAACAAAGGAGAAAATATAATTGAAAATAGAGTAATTGAAATGGATTATGAATATCCATTTGAACCATTAACTGGTGAGGATAATATTGAAGTAATTGAATCAATTAGTCCAAACATTGTTGGAACAAATGCATTAGTATTAAAATTCAAAGTAAGAATTAACAGAGAAGCTGTTGCTGGAAATTACAATATTCATCTTTTAGAATATGAAGAAGGAAAAAAAGACAAGGCAGTAAAAAGATTATATAGTATAGATATAAAAAATAAAGAAAGTGCAGAAGTAATCTATATTGATACAGTTTCATTAATTCCTGGACATGAACAACAAGTAAAATTTACAATTAATAATGTTGGTTCTGCACCATTAAAAGATATAACATTTTCATGGGAAAATGAAGATGATATAATTCTTCCTGTTGGTTCAGATAATACAAAATATATAAAATATATTGATGTTGGAGAAAAAGAAGAATTAAGTTACAATGTAATAGCTGATTCTGAAAGTGTTGCAGGATTATATAAATTAGATTTAAGCCTAACTTATGATGATCCTCTGACAAGTGAAGAAAAAGAAATATCAACAATTGCAGGAATCTATGTTGGTGGTGGAACAGATTTTGATGTTGCATTTTCAGAATTTTCAAATAATGAATATTCTTTTAGTATTGCAAATGTAGGTAGTAATCCTGCAAATTCAGTAACTATAACAATTCCTCAACAACAAGGATGGAAAGTCTCAGGATCAAATTCTGAAATAATCGGAAATCTAAATAAAGGAGATTACACTGTTGCAAGTTTTTCAGTAACAAGCAGTGGTGCAACTAAGTCTGAGAGTGGAACTAAAGATTTTGAATCTATGAGTGAAAAAGAAAGACAGGAAATGCGGGAAAAAGTTCAAAGCGGAGAAATGCAAAGACCTAACTCACAAAATAATGAAGAAACAAACACTATCAAAATAGATGTCCATTATACAGATACAAAAGGAGAGAGAAAAACTTCAAATATGGAAGTTTATGTAAATCCTAATTCTGCATCAGCAATGGGAACAAGAACTGGAGATAATAGTCAATTCCAAAAAACAAATCCAATGACTAAAGCAATAAGTACAATAAAAACAGTAGGAATTGGTATAGTAATAATTATTGCTGGATTGTTTATCTATAAAAAATCCAAAAAAGGAAAGAAAAAATAAATTAAATATAAAAAACAACAATAAAAAATGAAACTTAGAAAATCCCTAAAATTTGCAATAAACATGGTATTGCATAGTAAACTTAGAAGCTGGCTTACTATTTTAGGTATTGTAATTGGTGTTGCTTCAGTAATTGCAATAATCTCATTAGGAGAAGGTATGAAACAATCTCTTAATAGTCAACTTGGTGGACTTGGAGGTGACCTTGTTACGGTTAGTCCGGGATTTTCCTCAAGTTCAAAATTTACGCATGGAAGGGGTCCGGGTGGAGGTGGAGGTTCATCTTCTGTTGCAACTGAAGAAGAGGTTGTGCTAGACAGAGGAGATCTACAAGCATTAAAAGGTATTTCAGATATTGAATTAATGGATACGCAAGTAAGAGGAAGTGTAGATGTTTCATATCTTGGAAAAAAAGGTTCTGTGACACTTACAGGTGTTGATCAAAAATATTGGGCACAAATTACTATTTCTGAAATTGATGAAGGAAGAATGCTTGGCCCTGCAGATCAGAACGTAATTGTCATAGGTGGAAAATTAGCCGAAGGATATTTTGACCAACCTATTGGGATAAACAAGATGGTTACTATTGAAGATATGGCATTTAGAGTAGTTGGAATTTTAGATGATAGTAGTACAAGTATAATCATGCCAATAATGATGGCATATCAAGTAATAGATGATAAAGAAACAGGTATATATGATAGTATTATAATAAAAATAAAAGATGAAGAAAATTTAGATCTAGTTGTAGAAAAAATTGAAAATAAACTTAAGATGATACGTCACGTCACTGAAAAAACAAAAGATTTTTCTGTCTCTTCAAATAAACAAACTCAAGAAATGATTGCTGAATTCATGTCTTCAATGACAATGTTTTTAACAGCAATTGCTGGTGTTTCACTTTTAGTTGGAGCTGTAGGTATTGCAAATACAATGTTTACTTCAGTTTTAGAAAAAACAAAAGAAATTGGAATCATGAAAGCAATAGGTGCAAAAAATAAAGATATCATGACAATATTTCTTTTCAATGCAGGTTTAATTGGTTTAGTTGGAGGAGTTATAGGTGTTATTTTTGGAATAATTTTATCAAGCTTAATGCCAATAATGATGAGTGGTATGGGAAGATTAGGCTCAGAAACAGTTGTCAGTATCAATTCAATAATACTTTCTTTATCTGTATCAATAATAATTGGAATGATTGCTGGAGTAATACCTGCATATCAAGGATCTAAATTAAAACCTGTAGATGCATTGAGATATGAATAATAGAAATATTTATATACTATAGGGATTTATATAATCGCTATGGCAACTACAACCATCCAAATAAGCAGAGATTTACTTGAAGATTTAAAATCTCGTAAAATGTATGATAAAGAAAGTTATGAAGATATTATTCGAGATTTGTTAGAAGATACTATGGAACTTTCAAAACAAACACTTGCTAACATTAAAAAATCAGAAGAAGATATAAAAACTGGAAGAATAAAAACTCTTGCAGAAGTTGAAGCAAGGTTAAATGAATGAGTTATAAAATTGTATTTTCAAATTTCGCAGATAAGCAACTTAGTAAATTACCTTTAGATATTCAAAATAGAATTATTTCTACTATTAAAAGATGCAGAATTAGACCTTATTCTCACATAAAAAAACTAGTTAGTTCTAAATATTTTAAATTAAGAATCGGAAATTATAGAGCAATATTAGATATTATTGATAATAAATTAATTATTCATGTAATTGAAATAGGTCATAGAAAAAATATTTACAAAAAATAAAATTTTTATTATCCCAACATCAATAAATTAGGTTTCAGTATCAAAAGTAATCCTAAAATAAATAACATTGCACCTGATACAAACTTCAACCATTTACCTTGATTCTCTGTAAGTTTTTTAGAACTAAGTGTATAGACTGCAATTGTAAAAACTATAAAATCATCTAACATATACATCAATATGTAAAGACCAATATATAGATAATATTGAACACTTGATAAATTATTAATTGTTAAAATATTTGTATAAATAGCAGGAAACCCTGCTGTGCACAAAAGCTCAACAGAATTCACAGTAAAAGCTAAAACTGCAACTCCTATCAATGATACAAAAATAGATTTTTCATTAATAAGTGCCCTCATCTTTTTGAATAATTTTGGTTTTGCCTTCTTAGAAATTGTAAGAGAAGGACCTTTCTTAAAAAAGAATAATTCTTTCATATTTATTGCACCAAATATTACTGCAAATCCTCCAACTAAAAATCTTAGAATTGGTAAAAACCCAATTATAAGATACAAATTCAACCATGCTGCCATGAAAAAATAATATACTAATCCTGAAATAAGTATGAATGTTCCACCGATCATAAACATCCTTTTTCTTGATTTTGTGTAAACTAAAAGTGTAAGTAAAAACATCAATACCCACATTGCACATGGATTAAATCCATCTAGTAAACCAATAATTATAGTAAATAATGGAAGTGAAATTCTTGTTGTGTCAATTGTTCCAATAAGAGGTAATGTAATTACTGTATCAATATCTTTTTTATCATTTGGACAAGTGGTAAGATTATCACCTATATTTTTCATCAAATCTACGCCATCATAATTAATAATTGCTTCTTCTATTTCTCTTCCTTTATTCTCATCATTATCATAACCAATAATTGCTTCATGTCCAATAAAAATAGTAGGAACACCAATAACATCTGTTCCACATGCGGAACTCATTTTAATAAAAAGATCAGAATTATCTGTATTTTTCCAAGTCTCATAAGAATGCAAATTCACATCAGGGTATTTCTCAACCATCTTTTCTAAAAATGGCTCAGCTTCTGCACAATGAGGACACCCATCACCATAGAAAAAATATACATTTACATCTTCTGCAAAAACAGTTGAAATAAGAAGTATTGAAATTAAAATGTAGATTAATGATTTTTTCATTATGAGAATAGGGATATTTAATTGCTTAAAAATATTGTTGTAATACTATCACAAAGTGTTGTAAATTTTACACTTATTTTATTTGTGCAGTTTTTTCATTTTATCATCAAGTGCAAAACACTTGCTTACAAAGAAGAATTTTCAAAAAAGAAAATTCTTCAAATTAATAATGCAAAAAAAGAATAATAAATTACACATAAACAAAAATAATCAAAACATAATTTAAAAGATTTAAAAAATCCTTATCTACAATAATTTCTCTTTTTCGAAAACTTTATATGTAATAATTCAATCCTAAACCAGATAATGACAAGCGTGAATACATTTGGAAAAACAATTTTACTTCTAAATAGTCTTCTCCTTATTCTGCTTCTTTAAACGAAGCTCATTGAAATTTAAATTTTTTATAAACTTAATATAGGTGAATATAATTGAAAAAAATAGATATATTTGATACAACATTGCGTGATGGTGAACAGAGCCCTGGAGCTAATTTAACAATCCAGGAAAAATTGATAATTGCAAAACAACTTGAAAAACTAAACGTTGATATAATTGAAGCAGGATTTCCTATCTCTTCTCCTGGCTCATTTGAAGCTGTGAAACTAATTTCAAAAGAAGTCAAAGGTCCAGTAATTTGTGCTTTAGCAAGATCATTAAAAAAAGATATTGATTCTGCAGTTGATGCACTAAAAGATGCTAAAAGAAAAAGAATTCATGTTTTCATTGCAACTTCACAAATTCATATGGATCATAAATTACGTAAATCAAAAGATGAAGTAAAAAAAATGGCATATGATGGTGTAAAATATGCGAAACAATTTGTTGATGATATTGAATTCTCACCTGAAGATGCATCACGTACAAATATGGATTATATGTGTGAAGTAATTGAAGCTGCAATTTCTGCTGGAGCAACTACAATAAATATTCCAGATACAGTTGGTTATGCACAACCTGATGAATATGGAGACAGGATAAAACATGTCCTTGAAAATGTGTCTAATATCAAAGGAATAAAAATTAGTACACATTGCCATGATGATTTAGGTTTATCTGTTGCAAATTCACTTGCTGCAATAAAAAATGGTGCAGTCCAAGTTGAAGGTACAATAAATGGAATTGGAGAGCGTGCAGGAAATACTGCTCTTGAAGAAGTCATAATGGCATTAAAAACTAGAAATGAATATTATGATGCATATACAAATATCGATACAAAAGAATTATTTAAGACAAGTCAACTTATTTCAAAATTAAGTGGAATGGCAGTACAAAGAAATAAGGCAATTATTGGTAGAAATGCGTTTGCTCATGAAGCAGGAATTCATCAGCATGGTGTTATTGCAAATAAAAGTACATATGAAATTATGTCACCTGCAGATATTGGATGGACTGGAGAGAACATTGTTATTGGAAAATTATCCGGAAAACATGCAGCAAAAGAAGCACTAAAAAATGCAGGAATTGATCTTAATGATGAACAACTTGAACAAGTAAGTAATAAAATAAAAGATTTAGCTGATAAGAAAAAAGATGTAAATACTGATGATATTGTTGCTATTGGAATTGATGTCTTAAATAAATTAAGTGAAGAAGAAGATGTCATCAAACTTGATGAATTAACAATTGTCACTGGAAATAGAACAACACCTACTGCAACTGTTGGATTGGTAATTGATGGAGAGAAAAAAGTAAGTACAGGAATTGGAGTAGGACCTGTTAATGCTGCTACAAATGCGATAAAATCTATAGTTGGACCAACAATGAACCTTAAAGAATATAGTCTAAAGGCAGTAACAGGTGGGACAGATGCACTGGCAAATGTTGCAATAAAAGTAGAAGATGACAAAGGAAACATCTTTGCATCTGAAGCAGTTGATGAAGACGTAATAATGGCATCTGTTAAAGCAATATTAAAAGGCGCAAATAAAGCAATGATCTACAAAAAGAAGAAAGAGAATGGAAATAATTAAAAGTCAGCATGATTTATCGGACATAAAAATGACAGGAAAAAATCTATTTGAAAAGGTATGGGAAAAACATGCAGTTGCAGAACTTCCTACAGGACAGACACAATTATTCATTGGACTTCATCTAATACATGAAGTAACATCTCCACAAGCATTCCAAATGCTAAGAGAACGTGGACTTAGTGTAAAACATCCTGAAAATACCTTTGCTACAATAGATCATATAATTCCTACAGAAGATCAACAAAGACCTTATAAAGATAAATTAGCTGAATTAATGGCTGAAAGCTTAGATAAAAATACAAAAGAAAACAATATCAAATTTTTTAATACAGATTCAGGAAAACAAGGTGTTGTCCATATAATCGGACCTGAACTTGGTTTAACTCAACCTGGAATGACTATCTGTTGTGGAGATTCTCATACTTCAACACATGG
This sequence comes from archaeon, assembly GCA_018671515.1. Taxonomy (GTDB): domain Archaea; phylum Nanobdellota; class Nanobdellia; order Woesearchaeales; family GW2011-AR15; genus JABHHN01. Next base: position 40,551 of record JABHHN010000035.1, read on the forward strand.
TGCATTTGGGTCCATTTCTTTTGGAATTGGTACAAGCCAAGTAAGAGATGTATTAGCAACTCAATGTCTTGCAATGACTAAATTAAAAGTAAGACGAATTGAAGTAAATGGTGAATTACAAAATGGTGTTTATCCAAAAGATGTCATACTTCATATAATAAAAACACTTGGTGTAAATGGTGGTATTGGTTATGCATATGAATTTGCAGGAAATGTTTTTGATAATATGACAATGGAAGAAAGAATGACAGTTTGTAATATGTCAATTGAAGGTGGTGCACGTTGTGGTTATGTAAATCCTGACCAAACAACATATGATTATATAAAAAATAGAGAATATGCACCAAAAGAAAATGATTTTGAAGAGGCAGTAAAATACTGGAAATCTATTGCATCTGATACTGATGCACATTATGATGATATAATAAAAATAAATGGATCTGAAATTGTTCCAACAGTCACATGGGGTATAACACCTGGACAAGGAATTGGAATAAGTGAAAATCTACCATCAATTGATAGTTTTAAAGAATCAGATAAAAAAACTGTAGAAAAAGCATATGAATACATGGATTTAGTACCTGGAGAATCAATTATTGGAACAAAAATAGATGTTGCATTTATAGGTTCATGTACAAATGGAAGGATATCTGATTTTAGAGAAGCTGCTAAAATTATAAATGGAAAAAAAGTTGCAGAAAATGTTAGAGCAATTGCTGTTCCTGGAAGCCAACAAGTAGATAAAATGGCAAAAGAAGAAGGACTTGATAAAATATTTATTGATTCTGGTTTTGAGTGGAGAAAAGCAGGATGTTCAATGTGTCTTGCAATGAATCCAGACAAATTAAAAGGTAGAGAAATTAGTGCTTCAACATCAAATAGAAATTTTATTGGTAGACAAGGAAGCCCGACAGGAAGAACAATTTTAATGAGTCCTGCAATGGTTGGAGCTGCAGCAATAAATGGAAAAATTATTGATATTAGAGAGGTCCTATAAAATGACAATCAAAAAAATCACACAAATATCTGGAAGCGCAATTCCAGTAAAAGGAAACGATATCGATACAGATAGAATAATTCCTGCAAGATATCTAAAAGAAATCACATTTGAGAAAATGGGGAATTATGCATTCCATGATGAAAGATTCGATGTTGATGAAAATAAAAAAATTCATCCTTTCAATGATGAAAAATATAATGGTGCATCAATTCTTATAGTAAACAAAAATTTTGGATGTGGTTCATCACGTGAACACGCACCACAATCCATAATGAGATTTGGAATAAATGCAATAATTGGTGAATCATTTGCAGAAATATTTGCAGGGAATTGCACAATGCTTGGTATCCCTTTACTTATTGGAAATGAAGAACAAATAAATGAGCTAATGGAATTCACTATAAACAATCCAAAAGAAAATATTGAAATTAATATAATAAATAAAACAATAAAATATGAAAATAAAACAATTCAATTAGATATGAACCCTTCTTCACAAAATGCACTTGTTGAAGGTACATGGGATTCTGTTTCACTTATGTTAAATAATGAAGAAAAAATTGAAATTGTTGAAAAGAACTTACCATATTTGAATGAATTTAAATAAAATTAATATGTATTTTAATTTAATATATTTTTATCATTAAATTAAAACCATAATGAGCTTCGCTCATAAAAATACACGTGCACAATTGCAGAGAGCGTAGCTCTATGCTATGAAAGTTTAATGTGTTCATACAAAAAAAACAAATTAAAAACATAAAAAAAATAATACTTAGAATTAAAATAAATTAAACAGGAGATGAAAAATGAAAGAATATAATATTGCAATTTTACCTGGAGATGGAATAGGATCTGAAGTAATGACTGAAGCAAAAAAAGTCCTTGATAAAATTTCTATTAAATATGATACTAAATTTAACTACAATCATGGTATTGTTGGAGGTGCTGCTATTGATTCTATTGGAGAGCCACTCCCTGATAAAACACTAAAAATATGTGAGAATGCTGATGCAATATTATTTGGATCCATTGGAGGACCTAAATGGGATGATCTTCCAAAAGGAAAAGATCCTGTATGGGGAGCACTCCTTCCTTTAAGAAAACACTTTGAATTTTTTGCAAATCTTAGACCTGCCATCTGTTTCAAATCATTGGCAAATGCTTCACCAATTAAATCCGAAATTATAGGTGATGGTTTTGATTTTTTAGTTGTAAGAGAACTTACAGGTGGAATTTATTTTGGAGAAAAAAAATTAGAAGAAACCTCAGCTTATGATATTATGAAATACACAAAATCTGAAATAATTAGGATTGCAAAAGTTGCTTTTGAAGCTGCAATGAAAAGAAATAAACATGTGACTTGTGTAGATAAATCAAATGTTCTCTCATCAAGTGTATTATTTAGAAAATTTGTAATAGAAGTTAGTAAAGACTATCCGGATGTAAAACTAGATTTTTTATATATTGATAATGCAACAATGCAGATAATAAAAAGACCTAGAGATTTTGATGTTTTTGTAACTACAAATATGTTTGGTGATATCCTTAGTGATGAATCAGGTATGATTGCAGGAAGTATTGGAATGTTACCTTCTGCATCTATCAATGAAAAGGGTTTTGGTATGTATGAACCATCTGGTGGTTCTGCACCAGATATTGCAGGAATGGGTATTGCAAATCCAATTGCACAAATACTATCTGCTGCAATGATGTTAAAATATTCTTTTGGAATGAATGATGCAAGCAATGATATTGAAAACGCTGTACAAACAGTTTTAGAAAAAGGATACAGAACTGGAGATATTATGGAAGTTGGAAAAACAAAAGTCAATACAAAAGAAATTGGTGATTTAATCTCAGAAGAAATTTAATTTTTATTTTTTAATTCTCTTTTTCTAAATCTAAAATTATTTTATTTATATTTTCTTTTAACTCAGGAATATCTTTTTGTAGGATGTCCCACACTAGATCTAAATCAACACCAAAATAACCATGAATTAATTTATCTCTTGTTTTTGCAATTTTCTTCCATTCTACAAATTTATTTCTATTTATTAATTCTAAAGATAAATTCTTTGTTGCCTCACCAATTACTTCAATTCTTCTTATGTTTGCATCTTGCTTATCTTCATTTATCATAAAATCATTTTTATTTATTTTTGATAAACTTTTTTCTATTTTTTCAATATTTTCTTGGATATGAATCAAGAAAGTTATATCATTTTTTATCATATATTTTAATCTCCTCTTTTAATACTTGTTTTTTTATTAATGAATTCAATGAATTATATGTAAGCACATCAAATTTCATATTAAATTTCTCTTCAAGATCAATTTCAAGTCCTGATAAGTCAAATAAACTTTTTCTACCAATAAATTCAATCAGTATATCTACATCACTATTTTTATTAAAGTCTCCTCTTGCATATGAACCAAATATACCTGCTCTTTTAACATCATGTTTTTTTAGAATTGGAATAATTTCTCTTTTTAATTTTTGAAGTGCTTTTTTATGTGATAATTGATAAAGTTTTTTTGGTTTTTTTGATATTGTTCTTTTTTGTTCTAAATCAAATGGCATTTCATCTGCAGGAATAATAAATACATGTGTCCCTAGATTAAAACCATTTATTCTATTTTTAGGAATATAAATCTGATCCATCTTAGTTCCTTTACTTATTTTACTAATTAAAAATTTATTCATATTACGTAATATTACGTAATTATATAAAAAAGTTTCTTTTTTAATATAATAATTAATGAAAAAACAAAAAAAATATTAGAATTACTCTTTTTCTAAAATAACAACTTCACAACCTGTACACAACTGCTTAAATTTCTGTGCGTCAGTCACTTCACCAATTACACCAGAACCATAATGCATAGGTATTGCAACTTTAGGTTTAATAATTCCTACAGCTTTTGCAGCTTCTTCTGGTGTCATTACATATGTTCCTGAAACTGGAAGCAGTGCAATATCACATTTAATATTAGACATTTCTGGAATTAAATCTGCATCTCCTGCATGATATATTTTAACACCATTTAATTCAATAATGTAACCAACCCATTGATTTTCTTTTGGATGAAAATCCTTTCCAATATTATATGAAGGAACAGCTTCTATTTTTAACCAGCCTAAATCAAATTTTGTTCCTGGTGTTACAAGTTTTGTATCTTTAGCATCAACACTTCTTGCTAATTTTGATGTTGTATCAGGTGTTGTAATAATAGTTGTTTCAACTGTTGAGAGTTTTCTTAAATCTTCAATACTGCAATGATCATAATGACCATGTGTAATTAATATAATATCTGCCTTTTCACCAGAAGATATTTTAAATGGATCTATGTAAATTATTTTCCCACTATATTCTAATTTAAATGAGTCATGTCCTAAAAATGATATCCTAATTCCGCTTGTTTCTAATGCCATATTAATTCCACCTCAATCAATAAACCCACCACCTATTTTTAATTCTTTTTGTTTATGAAATAATGTTTCTCCTACTATTATATGTGCATCTAAAGATATTTTATTTTTATTAATATCTGTAAATAGATAATAATTAGTTGGAATATTTAAAAATACATCATAAAATTCAATTAAATTATCAATACTTAACTCATAATAATTTGATTTTAAATCCACAGAACTTATCATATAATTTAAATCTTCTAAATTAATAATATCTAAATGATAAAAAACAAATTTTAACGGATTATCACCTATCCAAACATCAGGTCTTTCTAAGTTCAAATTAATTATTGGTATATATTCTAAATCATCAAACAAGTAAAAAACATCCCCATCAAATACCCTTTGAGTAATTTGTTTCTCAAATAATAAATCTTCTTCATTTTGTTCACCTGAAAAATAAATATTTTGTCCATCTGCTGAACTAGGAATTATATATCTATTTCCTTCTGACAATAAACCTCCTGCTTTCATATATATTGAATAAAGAAGACCCAAAATATTATTATTTTTTAAATACAAAAAAGAATTTCCTTTTTTAAAACTATTATAAAAAAGATTATATGATAAATCCTCTAAAAAAATAATTGATTTAATTGCTACAATTTCAGAATTTTCTACAATCATATTCGTATCAAATGAATGAGTAACACCTATTCCTGCGCCTCCTTGTAATAATGGTTTTTGTTCAATTTTCACGTCGTAGACTCTTGCATTTATTGAGCCTCCTTCAATATATAAATTGTCCCAAACTGAATTAATTATACTATCTTCAAAATTTAAATTTACTTTTGAAATGCAAAAATTTTTATTTGGTTTATTAATAAACATAATTCCTCTCATATATGGAAAGGTAGGTGGATAATATTCTCCATCAATATTTTTGAATTTTTCTAAATCAAATTCTTCATCATAACTAATTTTTATTTTTCTAACATCCAAATTGGAAGATTCAGAAACAATTGCAGCCGATGGTGCTTCATTATCTTCTAATAAATTTATAAAAGGTAAATATTGTATTTCAAAATCATAAATAATAATATTTGAAGGTTCATTTTCCTTTGGAAAAATTTGAATTATTCTATGTATTCCCTCTTCTGTAAATTCATATCCATCACCATAAAAAACTACTGGACCAATTAGTTCCCAATTTCCTTGTAAACACAATCCAACATTTACTATATCCTTTCCATTATCTTGAAAATTGGGATAGTTGATCTTTTCAGATGTACATCTATGAGGTACAAATTTTATTGGATAATCAAATTCTGAAAAATCAAGAGAAAGCATCTGATTATTTGTATTTACAAGAACATTATGATTTTCAGATTCTAAAAAATTAATATTTTCATCTAATTTAACTAAATTTTTTGCATCCAATACATAAACCAAATTTGTTTCATCAAAATATACCAAATCACTATTTTCTGGATTCAATAAAATTTTCTTTTTCTCAGAATTTGTTTCATAACTTTCTAAATCAACATTTGATGAAAAGCCACTTTCTTCCTCACAAAAAGAATATAAACCACTTACTCCTTCAACATCGGAAATTGGTTTCTCATTTTGACAAGAAGAAAATAATATAACTAATAATAGAATTAATGTAATATATTTTCTCATATTTGTATTATTTTATACTATTTCTAATATCTTCAATTGCTTTTTTTCTATCATTTTTTCCAAATATTGCACTTCCTGCTACAAACATATTTGCACCGGATGCTACTGCTTCATTTATTGTCTCTTTACTAATTCCACCATCAATTTGTATATCTTTTGTATAATTATATTTAGTTCTCAAGTCTCTTACTTTCTGTAAAACTTCTGGCATGAATTTCTGTCCACCAAACCCAGCATAAACACTCATTATCAAAACAAAATCAGACATATCTAGTACAGGTAAAATTATATCTAAAGGTTTATCAGGATTTAATGTCAAACCAACTTTTACATTCAATTTTTTTATTTCTTGAATTGCATTTTTTAATCCTTCTAAATCATTCTCAAATATCTCTGCATGAAATGAAATCATATCTGCTCCAGCTTTTGCAAATTCTGGTGCATATTTTACAGGATCACTAATCATTAAATGTACATCTTTTGGAAGACTTGTAACAATTGATTTTGTGACAGCAGGTCCTATTGTTATATTTGGAACAAAGTGACCATCCATAACATCGATGTGAATCAATTCAGAGTATGGTTCAATTTCTGCAATTTCTGCATTTAATTTTCCAAAATCTGCTGATAATATTGAGGGAGCTATTTGTATTTTCATATTACTTTCACCATTATTGTTTTTTCAATTTTATTTCCTAAATCAGAAGAAACTAAAAAATTTAATTCACTTATTCCTATATTTTTTCCAATAAACCTTATTGGAAAAAGTGTCTGTTCTTTTGAAGCAATATAAAAATCCTCGAAAAATCCTGTTTCAACAACACATTCTTCTGAATTTATTAATTGACAATCTTCCAATGTTAATTTATAATTTGTACCTTCTGAATTATAATTTTTCACAATTACAAATATTTCTTTTCTCTCATTTAATTTTACAGATAATTCATAAGATTCAAAAAAAAAAGTTTCATCATTATTATTTGCTTCTTCAACCATATGATCCATTCTATTTTCACGTATTGCTTGAAGAGCTTCCTTATTTTCATCATGTTTATTAGGTTCATTTTTAGCACAAGAAACTAAAAAAATTAAAAGAAAAAAAACTACTATTTTTTTCATATTTTATTCACCAAGAGATTCATATGCCTTAATCTTATTTATTCGTCTTACATGACGCTCATCCCGTGAAAATTCAGTCTCAAGCCAGACTTTTACAATCTTTTTTGCATCCTCCTCACTAGTCCAATCACCTGATAAAGCGATTATATTTGCATCATTATGCAATCTTGCATGTTTTGCAGAAAGTTCATCTGAAACTGCGACTGCTCTTATATTTTTTACTTTGCATGCTGCAAATATTACTCCACCTGCAGACCTACATACTAAAATTCCTTTTCTTCTATCTTTCCAATCTTTATCTGAATCATCATCAATTCCTACTTTCTCTGAAGCTGGAATTGCAAAATCTGGATAATCATCTTCAGCATCATAAACAAACGGACCCATGTCTTCAAATTCATAACCCCATTCTTTTAACCAAACAATGACTTGATTCTTTAATTTTAAACCACCGTGATCTGCTCCTAAGTATATTGTCATTTTTTTTCTCCTCCTAATAATTTTATAATTGATAATATCAAAATCTTTGTAAAGTTAACCATTTCGTCAATCTGAATGTATTCATTTGCCTGATGTGCAATATCATCACCCATTCCAACACCAATAGCATTTAATCCACGTTCCATCAACAAACCTGCAAATGTATGTCCACCCATTCCAATAATATCTGGTTTGAATCCCATAACTTGTTTAGTACTTTCTCTAAATACTCTTGCAAGTCCAATATTTTCTAATAATTCTGCAGGTGCATGATGAGTAATAATTTCAATTCCAAATTTTGCATATGGATTTTCTTCTTCTACTTTTTTCATCATATCTTCAAAATCTTTTATTATTTCTTCTTTTGTTTGTGAAGGAAGATATCTTATATCAATACCAACTGTACATTTTGCAGGAACTATATTTACTGCTTCTCCACCTTTTATCATTCCAATATTTATTGTAGGAACTTTTAGTAATTCATGTGGTTCATAATCAAACTCATAATTTTTTATTTCATTTAATAATTCAATCATGTATTCTATAGCATTTATTCCTTTATCTGGACGTGAACCATGTGCCTGTTTTCCATATGAAATTATTTTAAAATGAAGTGCACCTTTTTCTGCAACATCAATTTTTTTCATATTCCCACCAATATCTGGAACTATTGCATAATCAAATTCTAGAAAACCTTCATCCATTATATAATTAAGACCATAATCTGAACCATGTTCTTCATCTGCTAAAACTGCCAATATTATCTGTCCATTTATTTTTTTGATATTTTCTTTTATCAATTTTCCTGCAATTAACATTGATGCTATAGAATCCTTATTATCACAAGTACCTCTCCCATAAACTTTTCCATCTTCTATTACTGGTTCAAATGGATTAGTCTTCCATCCATCCCCTGCAGGAACTACATCACTATGACAAGCAATCAAAATTTTAGGAGAACCTTCACCAATTCGTCCAATAATGTTTGTCCTTCCTTTTTCTTTTTCATGAATCAGATAAGGTATTTCATTCTGCTCAAAAAAAATCCTGACAATTTCTGCAACTTTATATTCATTACCTGGTGGGTTCGTTGTATCTTGCTCAACAATGCTACATAGAAGTTCTATTAGTTCATCTTCATCTATAGAATCAAAAATCTCTTTCATAGAAATAGAATAAAATTTAATTGTATTAAAATCTTTTCAAATCTGTTCTACACTATCAACAATTGGTTTCCTTGAATTTCTATAATTACGAAATCCATCACTATAAACTCCAAAAACAATCATACCAGAATGATTCAATACTTGTTGCAAATTCTCATGAGGTCTATCTAATGATTCATTCAATATTTTTGTAATTTTAGTATCAATACTTGAAGCAAAAGGTAATTCTGATTTAAATTTTTCATACCCATAAAGGAAATTGTCAACTTCAACAGCAGATTGTCCACTATAACTTGTAACAGCATTAATTAATGCAGTAAAATAATCTCTTGATTTTTCAACACCACAATTATATGCTTTTTCTGTTATTTCATATACTTTATCTTTAACCTCTTGTCTTTTTTTTCCATCTGAAATATATTGATCAAATTTTCCAAATCTCGTTTCATAAACACTCTTATCAAATTGAGGTGTCTCTTCTTTTAGAATATAATCTATATATTTTTGAGAAATTTCTAATAAACCCTCTTTTGGAGGTTGTCCACTTATTATTATATTCCATAATCTTCCCATTTTACATTTAAAAAAAAGAAGTAATATTTAAAATTACATTAGAAAACTAAATTATTTTTTACTATCGTAAAGAATTTACTCCGTAAATTCTTTTATATAAGGCAGGTCTCTGACCTGCAAGACAAAATTCAAAAAATTCATAAGTAACAAATTAAAAACTTTTCAAAAACTCAAATAAACTTTCTCTTAAATACTACTTGTACAGTCCCATTTATTGTTGTATTTAATTCAACATCATCTGGTGCATTTATTAAAAATGTAATATTTTTGGCCTCTGTTGGTTGCAATACAAATTCATTTTCCGATACATCAAGTCTTGGACCTAAGTCACCAAATGATTTTATTTCAACTTTTATTGGAAATGCATAACTATTATCAATAGTCACTGTCCTACGTGATTGACCACCAGGATGAGTTGTTCCAAAATGAAGTGCATCTGCATCAAGAACAAAGCCTACTCTATTTGCAACTGTGACATTCATTTTTATCTCTTCAACTTGAAGGACATGAAATTCATTATATACTAAATAAGTTATAAGAGCAGAGCCCATCATGAAAAATAAAACAATTAATAAAATCTTTATTGACTTCATTTTTAATCTTTTATTTTTTTATAAATATCATTAATGGTCTTTTCAGGCCATCCTTTTTTTATCAAAAGAATTCTTAATTCATCTTTTGAATGTGTTTTTAGAAGATTCTTGATATTTTCAATCGCTTCATCATCATTAGTTTTTTTCTTCTCTTTTTTTAATAAAAGAACTATATTAAATATTGCTGCTATTATCAATACCATAATTAATGGGAATGGTGAACTAATAAAACTTCTCACTGAAAAAATCTGTTTTTTTGGAATTTCATCTACAATTTCAACTTCTTCTGCCTTTTCACTAATTACAAAAATTGTATCTTCAACTGTTGTTTTTCCTGCATATCTTAATGTAATTTTAGCAGGATATTCACCTTCTTCTATTTCAGTTGTATCAAAATAACCTTCTAATGGTCCCTTTTCCCATGGTTTAAGTGCTCTGCTAAATGATTTTAAAGAAGTAATTATTTTATCACCTAAAACATTGTAAACTTCTACATCTGCATATATTTCTTTTATGACATCATTCCATTTACTTTCAATATCTATCTCAATTTTATTTATGGCGTCTTTTCTAAATTCTTTTGTATAATCATTAATTATAACTTTTAATTCTCCAACTCTAAAAACTTCACTAAGAGTTGTATTATTTTCGTCCCAGAAAAGTTTTGCTTCTGCTCTATAATCTCCTGAAAGAAGCGTAGTATCATCTAATTCACCAATTAATTCTCCACCTTCTCTTGATTTTAATTGAGATAATGTATTTGTTTTTAAAGTTCCAATTAATTTTTCTTTATTATATACTTCAATTTCTGCATGTATGGTCTTTATAGTTTCTGTTCCTAAACTACTAACCTCAATAAGAAAATTAGGTTTTTCTCCTTCATTAATGTTATTTGAAGTAAATTTTGAAGTTAAATATTTTCCAGGATATAATATATTAAAAATATACCTTACTCCCACTGCTGGAACTGCCTTTAAAACTTTACTAGACGTAGTATCTTCTTTAACCCATACCCTATATTCTGTTTTCCCAGGTACATCCACTGATTCAGGTAATTTCAACTTAACTTTTATCAATCTAGATCCACCTGGTTCAACATCTTTATATTTATTAGGCGTTACTTCAAAAGAATTCATAAAATCATCTGATCCTTCATATTTATTGAAATAAATAATAAAATCTGATGTATATGGTGCTGCATTTGTAAATGTATATTCATATTCTGATTCTTTACCAGGTTCAAAATTAATTTTATTCTTTAATTTAGAACCAGAAATTGACAAAGAAAATACTGAATTAGTAAGAATTATAAATAAAAAAATAAAAATAAATGTTGTTTTTTTTGACATAATAATAATCAATTATGATTATTATTTAAAACTTTCTCTATGCCTGAACTGCATTAAACTCAATTGATGAATTTGAATAAGTTCCTGATGCCTGATCTGAAGGGAATCTTAAATTAACTTCTATTGTCAAATCATCATCTGCATCTGTCCAATTAAAATCATCACATAATGTTGTTGATGCACCAAATTCAGTCCAACCTGTAACTAAAGTTCCAAGACATGAATCATCATCTACTGCTTGCCAGGTGAAATTTAATTTTGTATGTTGAGCTCCTGTTTGACTCATTAAAAATGTCTTATTAGGACCAATTATTGCAACACTTGCATTAACTGTACCATCATTATTTAATATGAAATCTGTAGCTAACATTGCTGGTGTGCTATCTGATGCGTTGATAAAGCAATCATCATCATTTGTACCAGAACCTTCAGTAGATAAATTAACTCCATTTGTTCCACAAGTTGGATTACTTCCATTTATCCAACCTGTTCCAAAAGCTATAGTATCAGTTGATAATAAAATACTAACACTTGTCTGAATTGTAATACTTGCTGTACCTAAATCTTGCTGAGCTCTTCCTGTTGTAGCAGAAGCTACTTGTTGATTTGATAATTTATTAAGAGATATCAATGTTCCTCCTAAAGAAATCACAATTGACGCAATAAGTAATGTTGCTAATGTTTTATTTGATATATTTTCCATTAAATTCACCTATATTAATATTAATTATTATTCACTAAAAGGATTATCTATTAATGTCAAAGATACTTTTCCAGTAATTTTTGGCATCTTAGGCTGTTCAATTATTGAAATTGAAACTTTTCCTTCTACTGTAGATTCTCCTGTTTGAGTTTGTCCAGTCACGTTCTTTGATTCTTCAAGGACTGTCCATGTTCCAATAAGAGATATAACAACTGAAACTATAACAAGCAACATCACTACTGATTTTGATACGTCATTATTTTCCATTTTTATGCCTGCACCGCATTGAATTCAATTGAAGAGTTTGAATATGTTGCTGCTGCCTGATATGAAGGGAATCTTAAATTGACTTCTATTGTCAAATCATCATCTGCATCTGTCCAATTAAAATCATCACATAATGTTGTTGATGCACCAAATTCAGTCCAACTTGTAACTAATGTTCCAAGACATGAATCATCATCTACTGCTTGCCATGTGAAATTTAATTTTGTGTGTTGAGCTCCTGTTTGATCCATTAAAAATGTCTTATTAGGACCTATTATTGCAACACTTGCATTAACTGTACCATCATTATTTAATACAAAATCTGTAGCTAACATTGCTGCTGTGCTATCTGATGCGTTGATAAAGCAATCATCATCATTTGTACCAGAACCTTCTGTAGATAAATTAACTCCATTTGTTCCACAAGTTGGATTACTTCCATTTATCCAACCTGTTCCAAAAGCTATAGTATCAGTTGATAATAAAATACTAACACTAGCCTGAATTGTGACTGAAGCTAATCCTAAATCTTGCTGGGCCATTCCTGTAACACCACCAAGTCCTCCTATTTTTTGTAAAGAAATTAACGTTGTTGCTAAAGAAATTACGATTGATGCAACTAATATAGTTGCAATTGTTCTATTTGATAAATCATTATTCATTTTTAGGTCCTCCTATTAATTCAAGTGATACCTTTCCAGTAGCTTGAGATGTTTTTTCCTTATAATCTAAAATACTAATTGACACTTTTCCATTCTCTTTTGATGATTCAATATTTGTGCCAGATAAATTTTTGGAATTCATTTCTTTAATTATTGTCCATGTTCCAAAAACCGAAATAAAAACTGCTAATACTATCAGAATAACTACTATAGACTTTGGTAAATCAGATTCTTTCCTACCCATATTCAATATATTACATGATTAAATAGTGTTTAGTATTTAAATCTTTCTCAACATTAGGCTAATATGAAACCCTTGTTATTCTGATTATTATCAGAATAACTTTTTTGTTCAATCTTATCAATCGATCTATATTAAATGCAATTACTCTTGTCAGAAA
>JABHHN010000036.1 GCA_018671515.1 archaeon
GCAATTCTAAATAAATCATAGCAAAAATCAGTAACTTTTTTATATTTGGACACAATTATTTTCATTAGCAGATCTCCTCCTCGATAAATTGGTTTTGAACTACTATTTATAGACGAGGAACTGCTACTTATATTTTTCTAATTCGAAGAGGGTTTCATATTAGCCAATTATGTAGAAAAATATATATACTAAGACTTATCAATTAATAGTAAATTGAGGTGGAATCATGATTAAAAAAGCTAAGCATCTTCTAATAAAAAACCATGACAGTCATAAAGGATTGATTGGGTTAACAACAGTAGTTCTCGCAATTGTAGTTGTATCATTATTTTATGCAATGCTTGATGTTAAATCTATTACTGAAAGTGAATTTAGAATAATTGTAGTAGTGTTATTAATAACATTAAATATTATCGCATTGGTATTTTCAACAAGCATAATACATTTTTTAATTGAAGTAAAAGATAAATACTTTGATGACTAAATTAAATACTAAAATTTATTAATTTCTTTTTCTTTTATTTTTAATATGAAAATTTCTGGAAAACAATATAGGTCAGTTTGGATGGAAGATGGAATCATATTTATGATTGATCAAATACTTATCCCTCATGAATTTAAGATTATTGAATTACATGATGTAAATGAGGTTTATAGATCTATTAAAAACATGAATACGCGTGGGGCACCATCTATTGGTGCAACAGCAGCATACGGTGTAGCACAAGCAGTAATTAAACATAATTTTGCTACAATCCATAATTTGGGAGCTTACCTTGATTTAGTTTGTGCAAAAATAGAAAGTTCTAGACCAACTGCAAGGGATTTATTTCATGCAGTTGATTATATGGACAAAGGATTAAGATTAGCAAAATCAGTTGAAGAGGCTAAAAAATTAGCAGTAAAATTATCAAATAATTATGCAGATATTAGTGTTGATGCTTGTAAAAAAATAGGTGAATTTGGTAATAAAATCTTAATTGATGGAGCAAAAGTACTTACTCATTGTAATGCAGGAGCACTTGCAACAGTAGATTTTGGAACTGCACTTGCACCGGTACGGATTGCACATGAAAAAGGTAAAGACATTTTTGTCTTTGTTGATGAGACAAGACCAAGAAGTCAAGGTTCACGTATAACTGCTTTTGAATTAAAAGAAGAAGGAATACCTTACTCTATTATTGCAGATAATGCAGCAGGGCATTTTATGTTAAATGGTGAAATAAATGTGGTAATTGTTGGAACTGATAGAGTAGCTAGGAATGGTGATGTTGTAAATAAGATAGGCACTTATGAAAAGGCAGTTGTTGCATATGAAAATAATATTCCATTCTACGTTACTGCACCTTTATCAACAATAGATATTGATACAAGGACTGGACAAGATATTAAAATAGAAGAAAGAGACCAAGAAGAAGTTCTTTATTCTTATGGTTTACTTGATAATGGAAATTTTGGAAGAGTGCGTGTTTCACCAGAAGGCGGAATTGCAAGAAATCCTGCATTTGATGTGACACCAGCAAAATACATAACTGGTTTGATAACTGAAAAAGGGATAATTAAACCAACAGAGAAAGAAATATTGAGAATAAAAAGTTAAAATACTATTTTTTTGCTTATTTTACATAGATTTAATTATACTATCACATTAACTTATCATATGACGGAAGAATATGTTGGTGTGAAGTTTGCTACAAAGTTTGTAAAAAAAGAAAAACCAATAAATAAAAATAATGAAAATTTAATTGCTTATTCTAAAAAATTATATTCATTAAATATGATGCCTGATTATGGGTTGGGCAGTTCAGGAAATCTTTCTTTTAGGACAGAGAAAGGGTTTATTATAACTCCAACTGCAACGCATACAAATAATATGTCTGAGGATGATTTAGTTGAAGTTTTAAAAGTAGATCTTAAAAAGAGAAAAATAAAAGTAATAGGAATTAAAAAACCATCTTCTGAATGTTTTATGCATTGGATGATTTATAATAAAATGCCTGAAATAAATGCAATATTTCATGGACATTGGGAAAAAGTAATTAAAAATGCAAAAAGATATAAAATTCCTTCAACAGAAAAAGAATTACCTTATGGTACAAAAAAATTAGGTAATTCAGTATTAGATATACTTGAAAAAGGGAAATTTATAATTATGAAAAACCATGGATTTGTATGTGTTGGTAAATCTATGAGAGAAGCACATGATGATATAGTTAATATAAATAATATGGTAAAATTTAATTTCTAAAAAAAACAAATAAATTAAGAAATAAAAGCGGTTTTAAAATCAGTTCTGCATTTACACTGTGGATTTTCTTCGATTTTAGAAATTATATCAACAATTAATTTTAGAACTTTATTTGCATTTTCTTTGAAAGTTTTGATTACTTCATCAACAGTAACTTCTCGGTCTTCCATGAAACAATCATAATCTGTTGCCATTGCAATTGATGCATAACATATACCTAATTCTCTTGCTAATACTACTTCAGGTACGGTAGACATATTTATCACATCACAATTCCATTGTCTCCATAATTTGCTTTCAGCTCTAGTTGAAAACCTTGGGCCTTCTATAGTTATAACTGTTCCTTTATCGTGATGTTTTAATTCAAGTTTTGTTGCAGATTCAGATAATTTGGTTCTTAAATTTGAACAGAAAGGTTCAGACATTGGAAGATGACAGACATGATTAGATTCAGAAAAAGTCTGATTTCTTTTCGTAGTTCTATCTATGAATTGATCAATAAAAACAAAATCACCAGGTTCTATTTCTTTTTTAAGTGATCCACATGCAGTTGTTGCGATTATATGAGTACATCCAGCTTCTTTTAAAGCCATTATGTTTGCTCTATTTGGTACATTTGTTGGCATGATTTGATGTTTTTTTCCATGCCTTGATAGAATCATTACATCAATACCATTTATTTTTCCAGTTGTTAATTTTGAACTAGGGTTTCCAAATTCAGTTTTTACAGTTATTTCATTTGCTTCTTCTAATATATGTGGGTCTTCAAGACCCGAACCACCAATAATACCTACTTTAATCATAAAATCACCATCAAAGAATTAAAATTTGTTAAGTTTATATAAGTTTTTGAAAAATGAATGTTAAATTAGAAATATTATATTTTTGTAATTTTTTAAATTAATATTTTAAAAAAACATAGCAAGCCCTTTAGGGCCTTGCATTTTTTGTAAGGCGCAGGGCGCATTACTATGGACAACAATATAATAATTAATTAAAATAATAATTAATGTATAAAAATTCACAATTTTTCCCTAAATAACTTTAAATACTCTCAGGATTTCAAAAGCATCATGAAATATGACGTATATGGTATTGGAAATCCAATTATTGATTTAACTATAAAAGTAACAGATTCTGACATAGAAAGTCTTGGTTTAGATAAAGGAACAATGCATTTAATTGATGAAAATAGAAGAAGTGAAATACTTAATTTTCTAAAAGATAAAGAAGTTCAATCATTTCCTGCAGGGAGTTGTCCTAATACTATAATGGGATTATCAAGTTTAGGGTCAAATTCAATCATAAATGGTAGAATTGGAAATGGAAATTTAAGTAAACAATATATTAATGAAATTGAAGGTATTAATGTAATATCTAGATTAAAATCATCAGAAGGAGTTACAGGAACAAGTATAATTTTAATTACTCCTGATTCACAAAGAACAATGAATACTTTTTTAGGAAATTGTAGAAAATTTTCAAAAGAAGATATAGATATAGAAGCAATTAAAGAATCAAAATTTCTTTATTTTACAGGATATATGTGGGATACTGATTCACAGAAAGAAGCATGTAATTATGCAATGAAAATTGCAAAGGAAAACGGTGTGAAATTTGTTTTTAATTTAGCAGATCCAAATTTAGTTTTAAGAAATAAAGATGAATTATTTAATTTCATTTTAGACAAAGTTGATTTTCTTATTTCTAATGAAGAAGAAATAATTGCATTAATGGGAGAAGATTATGAATCTGCAATAAAAGACTTAGAAAATAAAATTACAGGGATTGTCGTTACAATGGGTGAGAATGGATCAAAAATAAAACATAAAGGTTCTACACATTTAGTTGATTCATTTAAAGTAAGCGCGGTAGATTCTACAGGGGCGGGAGATATGTATACTTCAGGATTTTTATATGGGATGTCACTTGGAATACCTGTTGAAAATGCAGCAAAAATCGGTTCTTATTTTGCTTCAAAAATTGTTTCTCAATTGGGAACAAAAATAAATGATGAAACAATTAATGATGTTAAAGAATTTATTGAAAAATTAAAATAAATTGTTAATATAATAAAAATGAATTAAATATTTATTTTTTAACAGTTTTATCAGAAATTATTGCACTATTACCTGTTGGGTCATATAATTGAATAGTTAATTTTCCTCTTCCCCATAAAGCATCTTGAATTTTTTTTATCATATTTTTAGCTTTTTTTCTATCTGATTTTTCTTGAGCTCCATCTCTTTGCCCTTCTAAAATTTTTTTGACTTTTTCAAGCACACCTTCAATATTACTAATATAACCTTGACCACCTGGTCCTGGCTTTTCTTCAATAATTCTAGGTATTTTTAAAGCTGCTTGAGTTGATTTTACAATTCTTACTTTTAGATCTTCTTCAGATCCTATTTCAAAAGATAATTTTGATGGTTTTTGTTTATTTTCAAATTCAACATCACTCATTGCATAATCACAATTTTGACATTCCATTGAGAAAACATATGTTAATCCTACATAAGGTAAATCTCTTTCTACTTGTCTAAGAGTTAGATTTTTTGTGAAACACATAGGGCAAGGTTGTCCTTCTTCAATTTCAATATTTTTTTCTTCTGTCATTATATTTCATTTAAAATAATATTACTTTTTAAATTTTATGGCAATTGAATAAATATATTTAATTTACTTTGTAAATATAATATTTTTCACCATAATAAGTTTCATTAAAAATTAAGTTATATTCATTAATTGTTTGTTTCATATTTTTGAAATCTGATAAACATTTATCATCATTTTGAACACATCCAAATGATCTAGGTGTATATATAATGTATTCAATATTGTTTGATTTTAATTCATGTATTTCAACTTTTTTAAGATCTTCTTCTCCAAGATAATAACTTAGGTATAAATTTTCAGTATATCCTGCAGGTACAGGGTCAGAAGTTAATATGGTATTATTTGTTCCTTTAAAATACTTATAAAATTCTGTAACTATGCCTGGTTCTTCTATGTATCTTCCCCATGATACATATTTTTTAATTTTTAGTAAATACATAAACCCTGAAAGTAAAATTAATAATATTAAAGCGATACTAATGTATTTTTTGTATTTATTTCTAAAAATATTATTATAAAAACAAAAATGGATTCCTTTTGCTGTAATTATTGCTAATAATCCTAAAAATGCAAAACTGAATCTTAATTGTTTATTATCTATAATACTAAAGTAAAAAAAATAAGTTGACAAAATTAATGATATTAAAATAAATGATTTGGTTTTTTCTTTTTTTCTTTTCTTTTCTTTTAAAAATACAATTGCACCAAATAACGAAAAACCAAAAAGAAAATTATTTTTTATTGTTTCAATTAAATAATACGCTAAATTACCTGTAGGTGCTAGTGGATTATTTTGATGTGGCATTGCCTTTAAAATTGGATAAATAGCAGAAACAATAATGTTTTGACCATTATACATAAAAATATTAAATACGAAAAAAGGGATTAAAAGTAACATTACACCTAATGAATATTTGAATAATTTTTTCCATTTTGATTTATTATTTGTAAAAAAAATCCATGAAAATAAAAGAATATATCCAATACCATGTGGAAATCTTGAAAGAAATGCAAGCGTTGAAAAGATGCCTGCAATTACATATTTTTCTTTTAAAATAAAATAAATTGATCCAAGCAAGAAAAATCCACTTAATATTCCTGTTAAAAAATACCCTGAATAAAGAAAAAATATAGGTGTTAATAATATAATCATTGCACTAAAATATCCTACTTCTTCACCAAATATTTCATTTCCAATTTTATATGTAAAATAAATATAACCAATTGAAACACAAAGCATAAGGATTTTTGCAATAATAAAAGAATCAAAAATTTTCCATGAAAAACCGAGTATAATTGGAAGAATTATTGGTCTTAATAATTCCCAAATTCCTATGGCTCCATTTGAAAATAAATATTTCCCCATACCATAATATACTGCTTCATCCCATATTAAAACATGAGGCTTAAATAATAAATAAATTTTAATAATTATGAAGATCACTAAAAGTGATAAAAATAATTTTTTAGCATATTTTTTCATCATTTATCTTTCCACATATTAATTTTTGGATTTCATCCAAAGAAGCAAATTCTCCGATTTTTTCATCATCAATTATAATCAAAGATTTAATATTTA
>JABHHN010000037.1 GCA_018671515.1 archaeon
CAGATATAGGAGTTAAACCAGATTTACTTAATGAAGGGGAACAATGTACATCTACTTGCTATTGTGGTGATAAATTATTATGTGATGAATTTGGTTATTGTTGTCCTGAAAAACATTACTTTGATGGTAGTCAATGTGTACCATATAAAGGAGATGGTATGTGTCAAATATATATAGAAGAAAATTGTGAAGAAGAACCAAATGATTGTGCATGTTCAAATAATCAATGTTGTTATGGATGTAAAAATTCAGATGAACAGGGATGCTGTCCAGTAGATACAGTTGTATGCGATAATACATGTATAGAAAAACCAACTCAACCAAAACAACCAGAAGATAAATGTAAATGTGATGCAGAATGTGGATCTAACTTAAAATGTGAAGATAGACATTGTATCTGTGAAGATGGTTTTACATGGAATAAAGAAACAAAAAAATGTGAAGAGCCATCTTTAACTTGTGATGATTCTGCATCTCTTGGTTATTTAGTAGAATATGCTCATAAATATGTCGGTTGCCCTTATGATTTAAATGTAGTAAAACAGTCTGGTCCAGAAGGTTGTAGACCTGTTGGTTTGACTTGTGCAACATTTGTAAGTTCAGTAGTAATTGGAAAAACATCATATTCAACCTTTTACGGTCATGGATATCAAAAATGTACAGTAAATGTTAATGAAGGAAGAGCAAAGATGCTTGGAAATAATGTAGAAAAATTGGAACCAGGTGATGTTTTTCAGGCAGGTGGATCACCGGTTGGTCATACTGGGATGTATGTAGGGAAAGGAAAATTATCAAAGCCAGAAAGTTATTTTGGAATAAGAACTTGTTATAGGAAATTTGAATGTGATTCAGAAGGTGAACATATTTTTATTCATTCAATAGGAAATAGTAATGGTGGACAACCAGGAGTATGTTATGAATCTTATAAATCATTATTTAATAGTGGCAGGTATAATAATTATCAATTTTGTAGAGTTAAAGCATAAAATTTGAAAAATGAAAAATATTAAAATTTTAAGGGTGTTTGTAATATTGATATTATTTTTTATTCCAATTATATCTGCTGAAAAAAAAATAGTTGTACAATATAGAGAAATAGAAAATGAGATTATTTTAGAAAATATTTATGCAATAGAGAATAATAATTTTTATCTTTCTAAATTTTTTAAAATTAATATTTCTGAGAAAAAAGATTATAAAATTAAATTATTAGATGGAACAAATAATGTGATTTATGAAAGTTTAGCTAATTATCCACCTGATACAGAGATTCAATTTAATCAGAACTTAATGAAATCTAAAAAAATAGTATTTGAAAAACAAAATGGAGATATTTTGATTCAACAAAACATAAATTTATGTAACAATAATGGAATATGTGAACCTTGCCTTGAAAAAAATTGTACAAATTTTGAAAATCATTTATTATGTTCTGATTGTTCAGCTAGCATAAAAGATAGTTTCTGTAATTTAAAAGATGATAATATTTGTGATCCAGATTGTATATGGTATACATATGATGAAACATGCTTTGAATCAAATTTATTAGATATGACATGTGAAGATAATTATCTTGATACTTGTGAGATTGATGAAATTTGTAATGAAGGGTTAATATCTTCTTTAGACGGGTTAGAGTGTTGTCAAAGTGAATGTTTTAAAAAAATTAAATCAATAGATGAAAAAATTATTGAGCTTGAGGAAAATGAAGAGCCTGAAGAAAAATTAGAAGATCTAAAAAATGATGAATCTGTCGAAGATGACAATATCGAAGAATTAGAAGAAAATAATGAATCAAATGATGAAATTAACGATACAACAACACTTCATGAATCAAACGAAAAAGAAGATGGGAAAATCATTTATGATGAAAATAAAGGACAAGATGAAAAAAATTCTGATAACCAAAATAAAAATAATAAATCTAATTCAAGCATAATACCAAGTATTATTTTAATATTAATAATCATAACAATAATTATAAGTTTGATATTCATTATTAAAAAAAGGAATAATAATCAAAACAATAATAATGGTAATAATAACAATGAAATATATAATAATTTAGAAAATAATAATGAAAATAATCAAATTAATAATGTCGTTGAAGATCAAGTAAGTTTAGAAGAACAATATAGGAGAAATAATTATGGCAATCAATATAATAAAAAATAAAAAAGGTCAGGAATCAGTAGAAGTTTGGATGTGGATAATTGCAGGGATGGTTATAGGTGCAATTATATTTGGTAGTGGTTATACTATGCTTGCAAAATGGATAAGAGGAAATGAAGTAAAATTAGCTCAGGAAAATTATTCATTATTAAGATCTTCAGTTGTAAATGTATGTGCATTAGGATTTCAAAGACAGGAAGTAAAAAGATTTATTTTTCCAACAATTGTGAATAATATATCTGTTCAAAATAAATCAACAGAAGAAACAGGAAGTGGAAATTTATTATGTATTAGTATAGAAAATGAAGGAGAATTTTGTGATAAGATAAATGAAGATCCTTATAATTGTCATAACACAATTAATATGAAAACAATTGATTTTAAATCAGAGAAAAATTTATTTGGAGTTATTCAAAAAGCTCTTGGAAAATCTTCTGCTAAAAAATTTAAATTTACTATTTCTAAAGAAAATAGAGAAGAACTTGATATACAGTGGAATGAAGAATATATAGAATAAAAAAATAATTAAATTAAGATACTACATTATTACATTCAAAATTTGGATCATTGACTTCATCAAATGTATTTGCAAAACAGAATCTTTCTTTCCAATTATATTGTGTTGGAAATTGTCCATCTGTGTCTGGGCTAGATGTAGATGTAGGTAGTGCACATCCATCACCAAAATCTTTAACATCTGGAACAGAAGCATCTAAATTCACATGTAATGAATAATAGTTTTTAGTATTGAATTCAGCTAATATATTTCTACATACATTTCCATCATATTGTCTTTTACATTTTTCAACTAATACAAAACATGGAATCCTTTCTTCACAAAACCACCATTTACCTGATGATACTGGTCCTTGAACAAGCCCATTTTTATCCCAATCAACCGTGAATTGAGCAGAACAATAGTCAATTAGACTATTATCATCAGTTATGTCATTACACATAGATTGGCATCTAATAAGTGCATCTTCTCTAGCGGCTTCTTGAAGACTAGCGCCTAATTGTTGCTGTAATTCACCAGTACCTTTTTTAGAGAATTTAAAGAACATTGTCAAAACAACTAATGATATTATAAGTAACATCATTAAACCAAAAATCATTTGTAAAGATTTTTCTCCTCTTTTTTTCAAAACTATCACCCAGGATTATTATATGATAATTTTTTATCAAAGCAAGTTTATAAATTTTGCTGTTTGAAAAAAATTAACTATTATTGTTTATTAAAACACAAAACATAAAATAAAAATTTCTTACTTTCTAATAAATACAAAATCTTAATATACTCATCTATTTAATAAATTTAATATGTATTACAAAGGAAAAAAAACATTGTTATCTCGTCATCTTTCAACTAAAGATCTTTATTTCTTTGCGATGAGTAATATTCTTGGTCCACAGATATTTATTATGCTTGGTGGAATGGTTTTATTATCAGGTGTGATGGGAATCATAAGTATAATAATTTGTGGTGCAATTTGTACAATGATTGCAATGATATATGCTGAATTGGGGTTATCAATGCCAACTACGAGTTTGGTAATTGATGCGACAAATGATGCATTTGGAGGTTTTGCATCTTTTGTAGTTGGATGGTCACAGCTTTTTGGAAATATAAGTTTTGCAGCAGTATCTGCATTAGGATTTGGATTATTTATTGGAAAACCTTTAATTGGTGCATTCGCAATAATAATTTTTCTTTCAATTCTTCAATTAATAGGTATGAATGAACTTGGAAAAATTGAAAATTATCTTATTTTAAGTATTATATTGTTTTTTTTAATTTTGATTTTTTCTAATATTGCAAATATTACATACATTAGTAACATTTCACTAGATTTTACAAAATTAGATAATTGGAAAAAAATAATATTAGGAGTAAGTTTTTTCTTTTTAGCTTTTACTGGATTTGAAGATGTTACTAGTTATTCTGAAGAACTTAAAGATGTAAAAAAATTACCTTTGGTCATGTTTCTTGCGATAATCACAATCTCAGTTTTATTTTTATTGATTTATCTTCTTTTAATAGGTGGAATACAGACAGGTAGTGATTTAGCATTAAATGAACCTTTAGTGTTTTTATCACAGACATTATTTAAAGGAATATCTGGAATAATAATACGAATAATTGGAATTTTTGCAACAATATCTTCTTTGATGGCAGTTCTTAATACTTCTGCAAGAAATGTTCTTTCAATGTCTGAAAAAGGATTTCTTCCAAAAATGTTATTTAAAGTAACTAAAAAAGGAATTCCAATAAATGCAATCCTTTTATCTTGTGTCTTTTCTTTAACAATAGTTCTCTCAGGTTCATTAGATGTACTTGTATATCTTGCAAATTTCATTTATTTTTTTATTACAATAATATTGTCATTGTCATTGATGAAATTAAGGAAAAAAAGAGAAAAATTAGCAAGACCATTTAAAATACCTTTCTATAAACCTTTTGCATGGACTACAATTGGGATAATGATATTACTTACATTTTTTTTGAATCTAAAGTCACTTGCATTTGGTTTTATATGGTTGTTTTTTGGATTTATTTTGTATGTATTAAGGATTGTTGGTGAATATAGATTAAAAATAGCAATAATTGGTGCAAATATTATAAGTTCAGCTTTTTTTGTTATTATATTATTTGCACTTAAAGAAGTAGAGCCAGTGTTATTTATGAAATTAAGATGGGTTATAATTATTGGTTTGATATTTTTCCTTATATTTTCATTTTTATTAGTACTAGATGCAATAAATGATAAAAAGAATTCAAATATAGCAATTAGCAATCAAAGTTTGTAAAATTATTATTTCAGTTAGTTTATTATGGATTTTTTTTGAGGAGTATAGCTTACCTACCAATTAATAATATTCCTGCAAGTAATTGTACTATTCCTATAACTGTAGCAACTGAACTTACAGCTAATCTAATTTTTTCAGAATAATTAAGACTAAATAAATTAAAGAATATAAATATTGAAACTAAAACAAATAATATTCCAAGAACAAATACTGAACCACCAACAGCTACTCCAACCATTTTTGTTTTGTGGAGGATTTTGAATTCAGAAAGTCTAAGATCCATATCTTCTGCATCTCTTGCAATTCTACCTACAATTTCTTTTAAATCTTCAGGTAAGTTTGAGCTTTGAACTACTTGATGTGTTTCATCTAATGACATATTAAGAAAATTACGGATGATACTTAATAAATCTTTTTATTTGTAGATTTTGTATTTAGATAAATTTATATAAGTAAATAACTAAAAAAATAATAATGGAAGAGGGTGAATTCATTGATAATATTGGAAAGCAAGTAAGTTCTAGTTTTGACCAAAATATACCTAAGGGTGATTATGATGAAACAGAATCCATTAAATCAGATAATTATGAAGATTTTAAACAAGAACAAAAAGATGAATTTTCATTTAATACTTTTTTTGAAAAATTTTGTAATTTTTCTTCTAAATATGTTGGTGGTTCAGTATCAATATTTAAGTTATTTGATAAAGAAATTGAAAAAGACATAAAGGAAGATATTGAAATTTCAGGAGTTGTTGCAACACCTAAAGGTGTAATATCTTCATCTGTAATGGTAATAATAATCGGACTTATTTTTTCATTTCCATTTGTAATATTTAATTCTTTAAATTTTATGATTTTTATCGTGATGACTGGTTTTGCCATGTCAATTATATTATTTACGTATCCTGCTTATCTTTCTCAAATTGTGAAAATTCAGGCACAACAGGAATCACTTCTTGCAATATTGTATATGACAATTTATATGAGAGTAAATCCAATAATGGAAAATGCAATATTTTTTGCAGCAGAACATTTAGATGGTCCATTAGGAAGAGATCTTAAGCAGATACTTTGGTTATTAGATAATGAAAAGGTTGCAAATGTTGAAGAAGCAATCCAATATTTTATTCCATTATGGGTAAAAAGAAACCAAGATTTTGTAAAATCAATTTTAATATTACATTCTGTTTTAAGACAAGGAGATAAAGAGAATCAAGCAAAAATTATGGATAAATCTCTTGACTTGATATTATCTTCAACATATGAAAAAATGAAACATTTTTCACATGATCTTCAAATGCCTGTTACATTGTTACATACTTTTGGGATGATGCTTCCATTAATTGGACTTATTGCATTTCCAATGGTTAGTATATTCATGTCAGATAAAGTGAATATTTCATGGCTTTTTTTTGGATACATTGTTGTTCTTCCAGCAATAATTTATTTTTTTACAAGAAGGATAATTGCAAAAAGACCTGGTGCTTTTTCTACACCTGATATAACTAATAATCCAAATGTACCTCCAGATGGTACGTATAGATTAAATTTTGGAAATAATACTTATTTGATACCAGTTCTTCCAGTTTCAATAATTTTTACAGTCATATTAATTCTTCCAGGATTATTTCATATGACATTTAATACTATTCCTGCAATGATTGATTTAAAAGAACAAGCAGATATACAATCAAAAAATATACCAGTTCCACAAAGTCTTCAAAATGAATATGAATTACCAAGTATAATAAAAACGTTGACGATACCTATGGCACTAGGTTTTGGAATCTCATTGTATTTTTATTTGAAAAGTATACAGAAACTTAAAATAAGAAATGAAGTTATTGAAATTGAACAGGATCTAGGTGGGGCATTATTTCAATTTTCAAATCAATTTACAGAAAGAATACCTCTTGAAATGTCAATAGAGAATTTTGTTGAGGAATATCAGACATTGAATCTTGAGAAAAAGAGTATATTTGATTTTTTTAGTGCAACATTAAATAAAATGAGAAATGAAGGGCTTAATTTTTCACAAGCAGTTTTTAATAAGACTAATGGTGTTATTATTAGGTATCCTTCAGTACTTCTAAAAGAGATAGTTTGGATAATTTCAGAAGGTGCAAAAAAAGGTTCAGCAATAGTGTATAATATTGTGACTAAAATTTCAATCTATCTTGATAATGTAAAAAAAGTTCGTGAATTAATATATGATTTATTAACAGAGACTGTATCATCAATAACTGTTCAAGCAAAGTTTTTATCACCATTTATTGCAGCTTTAGTAGGTTCATTGACATTGATAATAATTCAGGTTTTATTTAAAATGGCTCAACAATTAGATGATATAATGAAATCATTGACAATGGGTGGAACAGGAGATGCTCAGAATTTTTTTAGTACAATGATAAATTTCACTAAAATTACTCCACCAACTGTTTTTCAGGTGCTTGTTGGGATATATATGGTTCAGACAGTCATATTATTATCTATGCTTTCAAGTGGAGTTGAGAGTGGATTTGATAAAGTTTCAAAAGATATTACAATTGCAAAAAACCTTTCATTTGCTACAGTAGTTTATGTTGTAGTTACAATAGTTGGAACATATTCATTAAAGACATTAATTGAAGCGGGGATGATTACTTAGATGGAAAATCTTTTTTTTAAATATGGTGTAGTAATTGTAGGAGTAGTTATAGTTACATTACTTATGAGTTTTGCATTTAATTCATTAAATAAGACACTTACTGTTCCAGATGATAAATTTCAAGAATTTATAGGTACAGCGATTGATTCAAAAATATATATTGAAGCTTTATGTGAAAAATGTGAAAATAATAATATGAAAAAAGATTGTTTTACATTAGATTTGGAAATTGATGATAAAGGAATAAAAATGGATGAATTTGGAGAATTAAATATAAATCAAGATTTAGATAAAGGTAAAAACATGATTAAAATTTCCAATGATGGTGGATGTTTAATTAGGAGATTAGAATGAAAAAGAAAACATCAAAAAAAGGAGATAGAGTCACTAGCGTTTCTAATCATCTTTTTGAAAATAAAAAAGCTGATATGGCGATAAATAGTACATTTACAATAGTAATAACAATAATAAGCATTTTATTACTTTTAGGTGTTTTTTCAACAAAATTACCTTCTTTTTCAAAGGCAATATATTGTAAGACTTTTTATTATATACATTCATCAACTTGGGTTCCAAAAGGAATTCGTGGTGATCAGAATTATTGTAGAGAAAATAGACTTTTAGAACCACCAATAATATTGAGTGATGATGTCCCATTAAATATTTCATTATTGGGATATATGACTGCATGTTACAAAGAAACAGATTATGGTGCATTAAATGATAATATACTTTGTTATGAATTAAAGATTGGTCCAAAAGTGCTCACACCTCAAACTGTAACAGAGAAAGATTTGACTAGGATATTAATTGAAGAAGGTTTATGTAGGTCTTTTAGTAATAATGATACAAAAGTAGATGGAGAAACATGTGGAGATAGTAATGATATTAATTGGAGTTTTACGTCAGATATTTTCGAAGAAAATCAGAATATTTTGATAGAGTATTTAGGAAATCAAATAATGGTTAGTTGATAAAAAATAATATAAAAAAATTAAAATAAAAAATTATTTTTTTGAAATTTTTTCTTCTTTTAGAATATTTTTAGCTATCATAAAAACAACAAATGCTATTATTATGAAATTAATTACTTGTCCAATAAATGCACCTATTCCAAAAATAAATGGACCTAATGTTAATGTTGCAGTTTGCCATGCTCCACCTGGTAGAATTGGTGATATAAAAGGCATAATAATATTATCAACAAAAGATGTAATAAGTTCTTTTGCAGCTCCTCCAATAATAAATGCAATAGCAAGACCAATAACTTTGTATTCTTTTAAGAAACCCATAAATTCTTTACACATTTTTTTACACATTATTAAATCACCCCTGATTTATATGTAAAAGAGTAGTTAGTTATATAAATTTAATTATTTTAGCTTTTTTTAATTTTTAAGAAGTTGATTTTCTACTTATTTGTCTTCTTTTGACTTCATCAAGAATCCACATTTCCCATTCCCTATATATTTCATCATAATCAAGAATTCCTGTTCGGGTTTTTACTTTTTCAGCAAATAAGTGGAATTTATCATTAGTTAAAATGACAAAAGGTGCTTCAAGCATATCATCATCTTTGTGTTTGGTTGCAAGATCGAATACTTTTTGTTTCATCTTAGTTCTAAGCAGAACATTGTTCCAAACCATATCCCAATTTCCTGCAAAATCCGCAACTCCACCTGCAATAATTTTAAGAATTTCACTTTCTCCATTTATCAATTCATCAGTTGGTACAAGTTCATCTAGCTTTGCATCATATTTCATTAAATCCATGAATCCACCTTCAAGCATAGGGTCATTTTCCCATTTTTTTCTTACTTCTGTGATTTGTGTAATTCTCCTAAATTTATGAAGACCATCTGCTGATTTAATTGGTGATGCTATAACTATTAAATCCGTAGCTTTAAATGAAGTCTTTGGAACTCCAATGTCATTTACAACTCTGTCATATAAACCGTATGGTGAATCAGCATGAATTGTACCTGCTACAACATTTGCTGCCGCACCAATCCTCATTGCTTCATATAATGCAATAGCTTCTTTTGATCTAACTTCTCCAATAATTAAAGATGAATCTCCAAGTCTTAATGTAGATCTTATACCATCGGACGCGTCAACTTCACTTGTTCCTTTTGAAAGTGCTGATGCAACTTTAAGTGATTGGATGTTAAAACCTAAATTTCTCATAGAAGATACTGGAAGTTCCAAAGTATCTTCTAATGTTATTATTCTATAACGTCTCATGATTTCAACTAGAAGTGAAGATAGAAATGAAGATTTTCCTGAACTTCTTGTTCCACAGATCATTAAAGTTCTAGTTCCATCAATTACAAAACTTAATAATCCTGCACCTAGGGCATTAATCATTTTATATTTCATGAATAATGGAAGTGTCCATGGTTTATCTCTATGTCGTCTAAATGAATATGCAAGACCGGTAGGATTTAATGGTGCTGAAACAGCTGAAACTCTTGTTGAGGCACCAGGAAGCTCAAGTTCAGTATCAAGAATAGGATTTGCTTCATCAAGTGGTCTTCCTGAAATCATTCTTAATTTTGATGCCCAACTTTCTGCCTCAGTAGTAGTAGGGATAATATTAGTTTTGCAATCATCAAATTTTCCATGGACAATAAAAATTGGGACATGACCCATTGGACTATTTATGGAAACATCCTGTATTTCTTGATCTTGAAGCAGTACTTCAATTAGACCAAATCCAACAGTATATCTGACAAGTATACTTGTTAAATTTTCAATTTCTTCTTCACGTAAAAGCATATTTCTATATGCTGATAATTCTTCAATTAAATCACGTCCAACGTTGAAAAATACTTCTCTCATTCTTTGAGGATCAATGAATTCTGATCTTTTTGGTTTATGTTCTGCCATGATTTTTCTAGCTGCATCAAGAAGTTCATATTTTTCTTCATCAAGCCTAAATTCAGGAGGCATTATATGGTATAATGTCTGTACAGATTTATCAAGTCTGAAAACAGTGACTTCAGTAGTATCATTTGCAATAGTGTAATTTGCAATTTCTTCTCCACCTTTAGGGTAAGTAGCCATCAATTTTGTAAACATAAAATCAGGTTTTATTATTGGACTGAAAATTCTTCTATATACTTCTCGCTCTCCAGGGTCATATCCAGCTAAATATGGTTTTGCAATAATTACAATTTTAGTATTTTCTAAATACCCTAATATATAATCTAAAACAAAAATGAATTTTCTTATACAATCATTTGAAGTTTTATCTACAGTCTTTTCTAAAATTATTTTTTCATTTCTTTTTAGTCTTGTTAATTCAACATATGCACCAAGAGGATCTCTTATCAGGTCATGGAATATTATTGATTGAATTTGATTATACCAACCATCAGCAAATTTTTTACATGTTCCAAATGTTAAACCTTGGTAACTAAGCATGCTTTTTTCTTTAGTCAGATGCAGATATATTTTTGCAATCTCATTTAGCATCTCTGTCTGTTCATATTCATATTCAAATTCTCTTTTTTGACTAAATATTACTTTAGTTATTCCTCTAGATTGTGCTAGTTTTTCAATAGTCATAGACATGCATAAAGGGTTGTCTTCAATTGAGGGCAGAATATTTGTTTTAGTATAGTCAGCTCTAAGAATATTATCTTCCCCTTCTCTATCAATAGAATATTCAGGTTCTTGTGAATTTGATATTTTTTTTTCAGCCATATTTACTTCATCATTTACTATAACAACAAATAATTTATATAGTATAACTATGTTATAAAGTTTACGGGAGAAAAAATAAAAAATATACAATACGATATAATAATAAAATGGCAGACCAAAAAAAACCAACTAATCCAAAACCAGTTGCAAAACCAAAAACTGGTGAAAAATCAATGGATTTATTTAAGCATAGTAATAAACCAATTGCATCTTCTATACCTCCAAAAATGGCTCAAGATATTAATGAGACATTAAGGAGATTAAGAATATTGGAGGAAAGATATTCTAATATTAGAAAAAAAACACAACTAGCTGAGCAGAATATGCTTGAAGATACAAATAATGTAACAGAAGATATTAAACTTCTCAATATAAATCTTAAAGAACTTCGAAAAGAGATAAATGAAATTAGTGGAAAGATGAAGATATTAAATCAGGAAATAAGTTCAAGTGCTCAAAAAAGAGATTTAGATTTACTTAATAAATATATGAATTTTTGGGATCCTATGAATTTTATAAGTAGAGAAGAAGCAGCAAAAATAATTGAAGATATTTTAAATGAGATAAAAATGGGAAGGAAAAAAATATAGATTAGAACAAAAATTATTTAAACAAGATTCAATAATATTAATATAAAATGATAGGACAGCAACAAGAAGGGTCTACCATTACCCAAATAATGGATATGAAAAAACAAGGTCTATCCAATAATCAGATTATTCAAAATATGCAGAGAGCAGGTTTTACAAATTCTCAAATTTTTGATGCAATGAATCAGTTAGAGACAAAGAATGCAGTAGATAATTTGGTTCCTATGAATCAATTAACACCACAAGGTAATGCTCCTTTTCCACCTGGAATGGGTCAATCAATGCCACCGCCTATGCAGAATAATCAAATGCCTCCACAAAATCCAGCTCAACAAGCAGTTGCAAAAAGCGATTCTACGGTAAAGACTGAAGAATTGATAGAAGCAATCATTGATGAAAAATGGAGTGATCTTATCAATAATGTCCAAAAAATAGTAGAATGGAAAAATAGGGCAGAGACAAGAATATCTTCACTAGAAATGAAAATTGAGAATCTAAAAGATGGTTTTGATCAATTAAATAAAGCAGTCATTGGAAAAATTAGTGATTATGATTCACATATTTTGGATGTTGGTACAGAAATTAAAGCAATGGAGAAAGTATTTTCAAAAGTATTACCTTCATTTACTGAAAATGTTCATGATTTGACAAGAATTACTGAAGATTTGAAAAAAGGAATCAAGTAGAGTTTTATTTTTTTATATAATATTTTTATTGTGAAATTTATTTACTTCTTGAATTATTAATGCGTGATATAGCAAGCCAGTTCTTGTCTTGCAAGGGAATTGTGCACGGGATGAAATCACGTGCTAAGAAATAAATAATATTGATTAATATTATTTAATATAAGATGAATTAATTATATTGGAAAAGTTACAAATTAAAATGTATTAAGAAAATACTTATCCCATTTTTGTTATGTACATTGCAGCCATAGATAGTATGAAGAATACAAGAATCAATGAAAGCACTTTAGGATGAAATAATGTAGCACCTAAATTTTGACTAAAATCATCGGATGCTACGTCTCCTGTTCCTGCTGCTTGAGTAGCTGCTAAACTGATAGATTCATTGCCTCCACCTAAAAATGGTCCAACATTCTGACCTACTGAATTTGATACTCCTAGTGCTATAATTACTAAACTTATTACGAATACAAAGTTATACCATGTACCCATATAACCCATGGTTTTTAACCAAGATATTGGATCAGCACCAACAAAAACAGTAATACCTATTAATATCATTACAAATGCAATAATTACAAAAGTAATCCATGGAATAATATATCTTATAGCATCTATTGCTCCTTTATTAAATATGAATATCATTCCTATTGCAAATGCAATAGTGAAATTTAATGAAGAGTTTCCTCCAAAAACTTTTCTTGCAGTTAAAATTGCATATATTGCAACTATTATAAATAATAGTACAAAAATAGAAGAAAAATTGTCTAAAAAAGCAAAATCAAAGAGTGTTGCCATCTTATTTCTTACCTAGTGCTCCTCCAAATAATTTGTTGACTGTTTCTCTGGTAGTCTCTCTTTTATCTGTAGGATCTTTTGGTTCTTTTGTTATGAACCAAATCACTATTCCAAATATTAGTAATGTCAATACTAGTGATTGAGTTTCAGGATCATTAAGCCAACTAAGCCAATTAGGTAGACCATGCATACCTGTTGCTGAAGTAAATATGTATATAACAATTAAAAATGCACCAATTACAATAAATCCTGCTGCATCTGTTCCAATGAAGCTTATGTCTTTTCCGAATACACCAATTAATAATAAAACCATCATACCTGCTACCATTACTAAACCAACATTTGGTATTGCTCTATTTATTATGTTTATTGGGTCTGCACCATCAGGATATTGATTAAGTACATGAGGGATAATTGCAGATAGTGCAATTACAAAAGCTACAATTTTATTGTATGGTCTTCTATTATCTCCTAAAATACTTGATTTTTGTAAAACTGCAAAAGCAATTGTAAATATCAATAAAAATGGTAATAGTACATCTATTAGACCATAACTTTCAAGCATTTGAATCATTTCAGGAAATGTCGCCATATTTAATCAATCCTCGTTACCTTCTTCAATATCTTTAATTTTTTTCTTTCTTTTAGCTTCAGCTGTGTCAGGATTGGAGGTAATTGCTCCAATAGCCCCGATCATTATTAGCATAAGTATTAATGCTCCAAAAGCAGCATTATCAATATTCTTGACAATAAACTCATATATAAAGTTTAGCCATGGGACGTCATCTTTTGTGTGTATTGAATTTAAAAAAATAAATATGGTTCCTGCAATCATTAGTCCTGTAAGTCCATTTCTATAACCTTTTTGAAGTTTAAATTCTTTTTCACCAGTATGAAATACACCAGTAAGCATTAATATACAAACACCTAACAATAGTAATAGTATAATTTGAGCTAAGATTCTATTTACTGCTGCAACAATTTGTGTACTTGCAACAACTAAGAATGCTGTTACGAAAGCAAACATACTATTTAGGTTTTTTCTTGTTGTTTCCGTTCCATCACTTAATTTTTCAACACCGAAAACTTTGGACTTTTCAAGGATTGCATAAATCATTGTAAAAACTAAAATGAAGGGAAGCACAACATCATATATTCCTATGTCATTTAGAAATGCTATCGATCCACGTAGAGCTGACGGTTCTGCCATACTAATAAAAGTGCTGGAAATGTATATAAATCTTTCTATAAGTAATTGGGTTAGAAAAATGATAATATTTAATTTAAATCTATAAATTAAATTTATATAAGCTATCTTCTTTCCTTTATTTTAAGATGTTAGATGAAAAAGAATTTTTAAAAATATCAAAAGAGCTAGAAGAAGAAGATAAGCTAAGAGAATATGTAATCGTTGAATCAAGAAAGATACTAAAGCATTCAAAAAAGGCAATAAATCATGTTCATAATGATAAAATGTCTGAAGCAAAAGATGAATTGGATGCAGCAAAAAAAGTCATTTCAAGTATTGAAAAATCAATTATTGGGAAAGATCCTAAAACAAATAGTTTTAGATCATCTTTGGAAGAATATGCAGAAGGTTTAACTTTTTATCATTTTGTAAAAGATAAAAAAATACTGACAAAAGAAGAAATTGGTGTTAAAACAGAAACATATCTGCTTGGTTTATCAGATTTAACTGGTGAATTAGGAAGAAGAGCAGTATATTTGACAACAAAAGGAAAGTATAAAGATGTTAAAAAAATATATGAGGCTGTTGTGATGATATATGATGGTTTTTTAAATTTCTCTCTAAGAAATGGTGAGTTAAGAAAAAAATATGATTCTATAAAATGGAATCTCAAAAAAATTGAAGAGATTTTATATGATCTAAAAATAAGGGATAAAATATGACATTTAATGAAAATATAAGTAGATTAAAAGAAAGCAAGATTTTTTTAGAATGGCAAAAAGAGCACGTAGATGCGTATCTTACACATTGTTTTTTTATGAAAGACAAGATGGTTGAACCTGAATGGCAAATAGGATATTATAATCCTGGTACTGATTTGATTTCAACTTTTGTTATTGGTGAAAAAATTATAATGAATCCTGATTCAGAAGCATTGAAAAAAGAAGGTATGGTGGATAAATTAGACATTAGTAAAGTAAAAAAAGATTATGTAGATGCATTTGAATTAGCAAATAAGGTTCAAGTTGAAGAGTTTAAAACACACACACCAATGAAAAAAATATTCATATTACAAAACATTGAAGGTAAACAAATATGGAATGTTACTTATGTTACAAATACTTTTAATACTTTAAATATTAAAATTGATTCCGAGACAGGTGAAATAATTTCAAAAAAACTATTATCAATATTTAAAGTGGAAAAATAAGGATCTAAAAAAAAGAATGACCAAGATAAAATTATTTGATAAGTTAAGAAGCAAATTTGTGCATTCAAAGATATTCTATCAGAGAGCTTTAGGATATATTAGTATAATTAATAGCAGTATGATTTTATTTTTATTTTTGAGTAATTTGGAAAAATATGGTATTGATATTGATTTAAAAAACTGGTTTGTTCCTCTTTTGATTATTGGTGTTATAGGATTGATTTTTGTTGGATACATGGAAGATAAATTAGGAATATTTACAGCTGAAAGTGGTGCAAGAACCAAAAGAAATCCACAGATGCAAATGATAATTGATAAACTTGAAGCAATAGAAAAAGATGTTGAAGAAATCAAGAATAAACGTGAATGATTTTAATTCCTTTGCAATGACTTCCTTTAAAAATTTTATACAATTAAAACATATATTTTGAAAATCAATATAATTTATATATGCAAATATTACAGTAAATAATAAGTAAAAATTATCTAAAATTTTGACTAGGTGAATTAAAAATATGGTAGATGTAAAAATAAATAAATTAGACGATTCTATGACAACTCCTCATTATGCACATGAAGGGGATGCAGGAATTGATCTTCGATCAAGTGAAGAAGTTACAATTAAACCAATGGAAACAAAAATTGTCAAAACTGGACTAAAAATGGCTATTCCTAAAGGATATGTTGGTTTAGTTTGGGATAAAAGTGGATATGCTGCTAAAAAATCAATGACTACAATGGCTGGAGTAATTGATTCAGGATATAGAGGAGAAATTGGTGTAGTTATGAAAAATCTTGGTGAAGAAGAATTTGCAATTTCAAAAAATATGAAAATAGCACAGATTTTAATTCAGCCAATAACTAGAGCAAATTTAATTCTTGTTGATTCTTTAGAGGACACAGTAAGAAGTGAAGGCGGATTTGGAAGCACAGGTACACACTAAAATGTCAACTGAAGAAAATAACAAAAGAAAAGGTACGACAATTAGTTATAAATCAATGATTTCATCAAAATCACTTAGTTCTTTTTTTCCATCAGAAGAAAAAAAATCTGAAGAAAAAAACCTTAAGAAAGATCTTGAAAAAGAATAACTACTTATAAGTGGTTAAAAATAGAAAGATTTATATACTACTTATCTATATTTTATTATATGGCATTTTATCATAAAGATATTAAAGATAAATGGAAGAAGTGTGAGCATAGGACTATAAATTTTTGTAATATAAATGATAGACTTATAGAGACACCTCTTGCAATGGTAACTAATTGTGGTAATTGTATTGCTAATCAGAAAGAACCAAATATTTTCTAGGGGTTTAATTTTATTTTTTAAGGACAATTACATTCAGGTTTTTTATTAATATGTAAAGATCCATGACAACAATAATATGTTACATCAAATTCTTGAAAAATTCTACAGTTAGGAATAAATTTTCCTGAATTTTTATTGTCATTTGGGAAACCACAATAATCAGGTACAAATGTAGTAGATAAACTTGCTTCATTCCAACCTTCTTGAACAGTTTCAGATGTTTGTGTAGGTGTGGCAGTTGGTGGTGTGATTTCTTTAGAATTTTTATTTGTTGAACCAACAATTGAATTTAAATTATTTTGGTTTTGTGAATAATCTATATTTAAATTACAAGGTTTACCACATATCATCATTTTTGTGTGAAGATCATTATTAGAAAATCCTTTTTTATTAGTTATTCCTAGATTACCACAAGGGTTAGCATTATTAGAAGCAAAATAGCAATATTCACCTAATTCAAGAATATTTTTTTTATTTTGTAAAATATATTTATTTATTATTTCATCAACAATCTTTTTTGTTTTTTCAGCATACGATCTCCTACCACCATATCCTGAATCAATGCAGTTTTGTATGTAATCCTCATTATCAGGATAAGTTTGTGAACAAATTGCTTTGATTTGTAATTCAACTCTTTCTAAAAAAGTCTTAGAATCTATTTCATTGTTTTCTTTGAACCAATTATGTACTAAATGGTGTTTTAGATTTAAGTCATATGGATAATCATTATAATTTACTGGAGTAAATTGATTTTTTCTTAATATATTATTTTCAATATTTTCACTAAGTGATTTTTGTTTATCTGAAAATTCAGTACTATGAGCACGATTTAGAATGACTATTGTTATTCCCCTTATATTATCTTCATTTTCAGTACCCCATATACTTTCAGCAAATATAATTTTATATAAAATATTAGTAGCTCTAGAAGTTATTTGATTATTTTCTAAATTTGATTCAGGAACACTACAATTAGAAAAAATTAATAATGTTAATAATAAAAATACAGAAAAATGAATCTTCATAATTTATATGATTTTATTAATATATATAAAATTTACTTCAAAATATTATTGACTTCATTAAAAATACTTTTAGATATTTCATCAACAGATAAACCAATATTTTCATTTACACATTTGATATTAATCCAATTATTTCTAGTGTTGCAAATATTTACATATTCATTATATACTTTTTGTAAGAAGACTTTATTTGATTCATATTGGTCTTTTTGCTCGCCATCAATATAATCTCTTTTTTTTTTTGTCTTTATCCATTCTTGTGATACAGATAATGGGACATCTAAAAACATGACAAGATCTGGTTTAGGAATTTCATTAGTATCATATTCTAAATTTTCAATCCATTTTGTAAATTTTTCTTTTTTTTCATCATCTTTGAATTTTGCTCTGTTGAACGCAAGGTTTGACGGGACATATCTATTAAGAATTATTATTTTTCCTTCTTCCTTCCATTTGTTAAGATCTTCTTTACCTTCAAATCTATCACCAGCATAAAGTATTGAGGATGAATATGGATCAATTTCTGTAGGATCTCCGAATTCCCCTTTTAAGAATTTTCCAATTAATTTTCCATAAAAAGAAGTATAGTATTGTGGGAAATCTTTTGTCTTGATATCATAACCTTTTTTTATAAGGTTTTCAATAAGAATTTTTGTTTGTGTGCCTTTACCTGATGCATCCACACCTTCAAGGACTATAATTTTTCCAGTCATAGTGTTTTGGTCTTTTTAGAAATTAATAAAGATTTTGATAAAATAAAAATAATACAATTAACATAATCTTTTTATTCAATCAATATTTTAAATTTATCATGAAAATAATTGCAATAGTTGGATTAACAGGTTCAGGAAAGAGTGAAACTGCAAAAGTCATTGAGACTAAAGGATACACAAAAATTAGGTTTGGAGATATTACAGATGAAGAGATTCATCAAAGAGGATTGGAACTAAATGAGAAAAATGAAAAATTCGTTCGTGAAAAATTAAGAGATGAATTAGGTATGGGTGCATATGCAATAAAAAATATACCTAAAATAGATAAGGCAGTTGAAGAGGGAAAACAGATTGTAATTGATGGCCTTTATAGTTGGGAAGAATATTTAGAACTTAAAAAAAAATATGGTGATGATATAATTATTTTAGCAGTTTATGCTCCTCCTAAGGAAAGATATAAAAGACTGGGTGTACGAAATATTAGACCATTAACAAAAGAAGAAGGACAGTCAAGAGATATTGCAGAAATTGAAAATATCAATAAAGCAGGTCCTATTTCTATGGCAGATTATACAATTCTAAATACTGAAACATTAAAAGAATTGGATGAAAAAACTATAAAATTTTTAGAATCAGAAAATTAAGATTCAAAATTTATAATTAAATTTTTTCTATTTGATTGTAATTTTGTATATTTTACTTTTGCCATGTCAAGCATTGTTTTTGATGCTTTGACTTGGTGAGTATCTTTATATTTATCACTTAGATACACAATTTCTTTTATTCCTGATTGAATTATAAGTTTAGCACATTCATTGCATGGAAATAATGCGACATATACTTTTGCACCATGAAGTTTTTCTGTAGAATTTAAAATTGCATTTGCTTCAGCATGGACAATATATGGATATTTTGTGTCATTTGGATTATCTGCAGTTCTATTCCATGGAAGAAAATCATCTGAGCAGCCTTTGGGAAAACCATTATAACCAATACCAACAATTCGATTATTTGAATTAACTATGCATGCACCAACTTGTGTACTAGGATCTTTGCTTCTTTGTGCTGAAATCAGAGCAACACCCATGAAGTATTCATCCCATGTTATGTAATCTTTTCTTTTGGTTACTTTTTTTGAAACATTATTTTCTTCTTCTGTATTTTCCATGTTGAAGTAGATGATTTGTTTTTTATACTTAAAGTTATCTCTTCAGTATTTATTGAG
This sequence comes from archaeon, assembly GCA_018671515.1. GTDB lineage: Archaea > Nanobdellota > Nanobdellia > Woesearchaeales > GW2011-AR15 > JABHHN01. The sequence goes on from JABHHN010000037.1 coordinate 20,087, forward strand.
TAGCAATTTGTATCTTTTTTCTTTTTATATTATTACATATTAATTCCATAGCAAGTCAATTTCTGCCTTGCATACTTTTGCAGACCGCTTAGCGAGTTGCAATATGGAAATCAAAATAATTATTAAATAAAATATATAATAAATTTTAGTAAAAATGTAATTTTATGTAAATTTCAATATTTTCTTTTTGCTAGTTAATCCAGAAATAATTTTTACGTCTCTTTTTGTCAATTTCTTAAAAAATTTAATTATTTCAATATTTGCTTTATTATTTTCAGCTGGTGCTTTTATATTTACTTTTAGAATTTGTTTTTCTTTGTCATATCCAATTATTTCATTTTTTGAAGAGTTTGCTTTTACTTTTAGAATCAATTTATTATCAATGATAAATTCAGAAATATCATTAATCATTTTTTCTTTTTTTTAATAAAACTTTTTAGAGTTGAAGAATTTGATTTTTTCTTTATTAGTCCTGCTTGTTTTAAGACTTTTTTCCAGTTTCCAAATTTTTGTCTATAAGTGGAATATGATGCAATCCATTCTCTATTTTTTAAGTCAGATCCTTTTGGTATTTTTCCTAATTCTTTTGATAAAAGTTTTACTGATTCAATCATTTCTTTTTTAGAATACTTTTTTTTATTGATTTTGAATCCACAAACAATTAGTGTTTTGTTCCATGATCCAAATCTGTTTGCATAAGTAGATGAAGAGGGAGATTTTTTATCAGAATTAATATCTTTAATAGTAGGAACTTTCTTTTTTTTCTTATGAAAGTTTTGTATATAAAATATTAATTGTTCCTTTGTATATTTCTTCATAGAAAAAAGTTAATTGAATCTAATATTTAAATTGTACTCAAAATTGGTTTTATTTACCTTAGAACAATAATATTTCCTCGGCCTTTTTTTATTTTTTTGACTTGTTCAAGATGAATTAGTTCAGTTATCATCATACTAATTTTTGCTTCAGATAGTGCAAAGCTTTTCCTTATTTCTTTTTGCGTCATTCTTCCTCCATTTTTTTGGAGAAGATAAATTATTTCCTGTAGATCATCATCAAGTGGGGAATCAGCAGGATAACTTTCAGGTTTTTTTTCTTTAGATTTTTTCTTTTTTTTGTGCGTCATAAAATAAATCATTATTACAATTAAAAACACAAGAGATATTAGTAAATTAATTGAATTATTTTTCTTTTTTTCAATATTTATTTCTGGAATGTCAATATTAGAATCATCATATAGCTCATCATTTTCAATCAAATCAGGATATAAGAATAGATCAAGTGTATATTCACCATCATCGATAATTTCAACATTTTCTTTAGCGGAATAATATGTTCCATCAATAGTGCTGTCTACTTTAATTTCATAATTACCTATTGGAAGATTAAATGAATAAATTCCGTCTGTTGCAACAATTCTTTGTTGAGGAGATGAATCAACAAATACAATAGCATTATTTACTTTGTCAAGAGAAAGATCATAAACTGTTCCTGTAATTTTTGCAGAAAATACAATAGGTGTTAGTATTATAATGAACAATAAATATAGTCCTTCTTTTTTCATCAATATAATTAATGTATTGTGTATTTTATAAATCTTTTTCTTCGAATTTTTTTTAAAATAGGAAATATTTATTCTAAATTTAAAAATAAAGCATTTTTTACCTATTTTAAGCTTTAAAAAGCAATTTGAAGCTTTAATTTTTTTACAAAACAAGTTTGTTTATAAGTAAAATGAATTTATTTTTTTGATATAGCAAATTTAATTTTGACTATGATGATATTAAAAAATCAAATAAGGTGAGAAATAAAATGAATAAAAAAATAATGGCATTGTTTACTATGCTAATTTTAGTGCTAAGCACATTTTCAGCATTTGCAGTAAGTGAAGATGATGATAGTGGAAATACTGATGTAGAAGAAATAGAGGATGAAGATTTAGATGAAGCAAAAGAACAAGGAACAATTGCAAGATGTGTAAATTTTTTAAAAAATAAATATCCAAGAGTAAGACCTGCAAAATTTAGAGAAATATGTAAAAATCTAGATGACAAAATGGAAAATGAAGATCTTGCTTCTGGTCAAGCTAAAAATATGTTAAAGATAGAAAATGATAGGTTTAAAAATTTTGCAAAGCTTAATCAAAATCAGAAAGAAAGATTAATGAAATTTAATGAGAAAGCAAAAGATAAACTTGCTAATCTTAGAGAAGATCATATTGAAAAATTAGCTCAAATAAAAACTGATAGATTAAGAAAAATGACTAATCTTGATGAAGACAAACTTGCAAAGATTGCTGCTCTTGATGAAGAATTAATAGAAAAATTACAATATCTTGATAGAGAAAGATTAAAAGAATTTGCAGAATTGTCTGAAGAAGAAATTAAAGAAAAGTTGAGCAATTTTAAATTAAAAAAAGTTGATCAAGCTATGAAATTCAAAAATAGAGTTCTTCCAAAAGAAAAAATGAATCAAGCAATGGAAAGATTTGAAAAAGCTAAAGATAAATTTGATGAAGCAAAAGAAAAATATGGACAAGCAAAAGAAAGATTTAGAAATGCAGTTGATAGTGGTAATGAAGAAGATGCTATAGAAGGTGCAAAAGAATTTTTGGGTCATTCAGCAGATGTTGTTATAAGTTCCCTTGAAAAAATCAAAGAAAAAATTGAAGGAAATGAAAATCTTGATGAAGATGAAGCAGCAGAAGCAATTGCAGATATTGATGCAAAAATTGCAGAAATGGAAGATTTAAAGGAATCACTTGAGGCTGCAACAAGCAAAGAAGAAATTAAAGAAGTTGCTAAAGAAATAACCTCTTCATGGAATAGGATGAAAAATAGAGTTTTAATCCATGCACAAAATGTTGTAAAATCAGGTGTTGGACAAATACTTAGCAGATCAGAAAATCTTGAAACTAGATTAGATAAAATTTTGGCAGAAATGGAAGAATCAGGAATTGATGTTGAAGATCTTGATGAAAAAGTTGATGATTTTAGTGCGTTAGTAAATGATGCTAGAGAATCATTCAAAGAAGCTGAAGAATTATTTGATGAAGCAAAAGAAATGAGATCATCAGAAAATACAGATGAAGAGAAAGAAAAAATTAAAGATTTAATTGATCAATCAAAAGAATTGACAAAAGATGCTCATGAAGATCTTAAAGAAGCTCATAATTTATTGATGGAAATTGTAAAAGAAGTTAAGGCAAAAGGTGGAGACATTGATGTTGATGATGACGAAGTAGAAGATGAATATGAGTTAGAAGAAGACGAAGATGAAACTGATGAAACTGACGATGATGATGAAGACGAATCTGAAGAAGATGAAGAAGAATCAGAAGAAGATGATGCATGTACTGAAGATGTAGATTGTGAAACAGACGAAGTATGTACAGAAGGTGTTTGTGAAGATGTCGAAGAAGATGAAGAAGAATTAGATGGTGATACATGTACTGAAGATGCTGACTGTGAAACAGACGAAGTTTGTACAGAAAATGTATGTGTAGATTCAGAAAAAGATGAAGAAGAATCAGGCGACAACGAAACAGAAGAAGAATAGAAATATTCTTTTTTTTTAATTTTTAAATTAATTTAGCAATTAAATTTATAAACAAAAAAAGGTGTATAAATAAATATGAAAAAAATAATAATATTAATTCTTTCAATTGTATTAATGTCTGCTTTGATTTTGTCATGTTCAAAACAAACTGAACCTGTTGGAATTGAAGGCTCTCATGATAATGAAATAGTTACTCAACCAATAGAGCCTGAAGTTCCAGATGTTGATAACACAATAACTGGAGATATTAGCGAAGTTGATTCATTAGAAGAAAATCTTGATGAAGAAGTTGTAGATACAAACATGGAAGAAGTTGATGATTTGATTAATAATTGGTAATTTTTTATTTTATTTTTTTATGATTTTTTAAGTTTCTAATTAGTGTTATGAGCAATTGTGTTTTTTTAATGGATTTTTCAAAAAAATTTATATATCTAATTGATGATGAAATTTATATGAGTAAAAAAAAAATTATTTTGGTAATAATTATATTTGCTTTTACATTTTTTATTTCCGATGTTTTAACTTATCAACACGATAGTCCTGCAGATGGATCAGATTATAGGGGATGGCCAATTAGGTATTATGAATACTTTGGTGGTGAATGCTATCCTGGCCCATGTTCATCAAGAGGAAGAGGATTTATGCCAATATTTTATATCTTAGATATAATAATTTTATTTATTATTTCAGTAATTATCTTTTATATTAAAACATTAATTTTTAGAAAAAAATCATAAACATATAACTTTTTGAAAATTTTTCCATAAAAAATTATTCTAATCCTTTATTTTTTCTATGTTTTATAAAAATTTAATATTTTTTTAGAAACTTAAGATTTTAAAATTATTAAGTTTAATTTAGAAATAATAATATATTTATTCAATATAATCAAGATACCATTTATTATTAATTTTAATTAAAATATAAGATGAGAACGGTGATTCAGAAATGATATTTCCACTAGTTTGATGCTCAAACATTTGAACAATAATAGCAACTTTATTTTCATTAATTTGTTTAGTCTCTTTAATCTCAAATGTAAATTTATCTAAACCATTTTCTTTAAAATACTTCATACTTTCTGCATTTATTGCAGCAACTTCCCAAAATCTTTCTGTAGTAATCAAATCTAAAGTGCTTTGGTCTAATGAGTTAAGAGATTTTTCATATAGTTTTAAAGTTGAAACAGGGGTATCTTGAATATTATTTTCTAATTTATTACAACTAGAAATAATTAACAAGAAGAATAATAGAATTATAAATATTTTTTTCTTCATAATTTATTTTGATTTGTTAGTATTATTAATTTTTTTGTTTTAATCTATACCACAAAAGTAAACAGAATTCCAATTGCAACAGTTGCAAGATAAATATTCTTATTCCATCTTAGAATTTTAATTCCATCAAAATTACCGAAAGGAATCATATTGAAAAGAGCTAGCCATGAATTTATCTGAAAACCACTACTAGCGATATATTTAATTATTTGAGATGGCATGATTATTCCAATAACCAAAAAGACCAAAGCAATGATTAGATTTGTTGCGGGTCCTGCCAATGAAATTTTTCCATTTTTTTCAGTAGTTACATGTCCATGGATATAAACTGCACCAGGTGCAATAAATAAAAACCCAGCAAAAGCAGCCATTGCAATAGCCATTAACAGCATACTTTTATCAGCCCGGAATTCTGCCCAGCATCCATATTTTTGTGCCATGTATTTATGAGCAATTTCATGAAGTAAGAATCCTATACCTACTGTCATTGCAGAAACAGTAAATCCAAATATTAACCCAAGAGTAAATGAAAACCCTTCAAGACCTTTACCTCTCATGGTTAAAATAGTATATGCTAAACTTATACCAAACCATGACATTAGAAGATGTTTTATTTCCTCTTTTGAAAATTTAAACCAATGTCTTCTTTTATTTACATTTATCATTTTTTTTTAATAATGGATTTAGATTTATAAAACTGATTTTTTTAATTCTTTTGTTACATGAGTTGCAATTTTTTTTAAATTGATAACATCTTCTTCATTGTATTCAATTAATTGGTTGAGATATTTTTTATTTCCTGTATGTCTAAATATATTCCAGTAACTTATAGGATCAAAATTTTCAAGATAATCATTTCTTCTAATTCCTAATTTTTTTTCAATTTGCTTTAATCCACCACTAAGGCCAACTTTTTTACATGCGTGTCTCAAATCAAAATGAGGTATATCTGGAATAAGTCCTTTATGTCTTTTTTTAATGAATGGGATATCAAATGATGAACCATTAAATGTTATAATCAATTTGAAATTTAATAAGAATTTTTTAAGTGATATAAAATCTAGGTTGATATCTTTTATCATTATTTTTGTGTCATATCCATCATACATGCCAAAAACAGTAATATGTCCATTTTTTGATGAACCAGAAATTTCAATGTCTAAAAATATTACATCATCTCTAAAATAATCATATAATCTCCATGAATCAAGTGGACTTAATTTATTTTTAAAATATGAAGAATCATAATTTTGTAATGCATTAGCTGATTCCTTAATTTTTCTATCATAATAAGATTTTGATTTTTTTGGAAAAAATCTTATGTTCTCAGTATTTAGAAAATCACTCCAGTTTTTTATTCCATTATTCCAAAGATATTTTTCTTTAGTTTTTCCAATCTTGTCATAAATTATGAAAGTATTTTTTATCATTAAAAAATAATTTGTTATTTGATTTAAATACCCTGTGTGGATATGTCTAGTGCAAATATTTATATTTAGGATTGAATTTTTTATTTGGATGAATAAGATTTTAGCATATTTAGTGATTTCAATATTTTTAATTAATCCTGTTTTAGCGTTAAGTATAACAGAGATGAAATCTCAAATTGAGAGTGCAAGTTCTGATATGTCTTCTTTTTTTGACTCAATACCAAAAGAAGATATGATAATCATAAAAGGATCTAAGCTTAGTACTGAAGAAAAAATGGTTTTTAACCTTATTAAAAGTAATATGGATAAGCTTCAAGGTATTGAAATAGTACCGGATACTATGCAAATAGATGGTTCAAAATATCCTGTATTTTTAGGTAGTCAGAAAACAAATTATGCTTTAAAAAATTTAGAGGGGAAATTTATTGAAGAACAAAATTCCTTATATTCACCAATTATTATAAGAAAAGGATTATTTAATGGAAAAAGATCAATGATTTTATCATCGGAGAGAGAAATAAATAATAATGAGAATCATGCAATAAAAAAATCACCACTTAATTTAGTAATGAATGAAAAATATGTTCCAATAGTTGCAACATTGATTAGTATGTTTCTTCTTTATCTTTGGCAAGTAATTGGAAAAACAGTCATGGAGACAATAAATGAATTCATTTCATCAAAATTAATTGATAAGAAAGCAAAAAAGAAAAGACAGAGAAAAATAAAGAAAAATGAATTTGTGAATCTAAATGAGATAATTGCATTTATTATCACAGTTTTGGTTTTTTCATTTATTATGTCATGGACATGGACATCTGATTTTAATGGATTTAAAAAAATATTTATGATAAATTTAATTGTAGTTTTTGTCATTACATTTATCCGAGAAATTGCAAGATTGATTTTCTGCTATAAATTTAAATTAATATCAGAATTAATATTTTGGAGATTTGGAACTGTATTGACAATTATTAGTACACTTTTGGGAAATACTTTTTCTTTGGCATCTTATACATTACTTAATGAAGGAACAAAAGATCTTAAGAAATATGGAAAAATTTCTTTTATGATTTCAATGTTTACTTTTGTTGTTGCAATTGTAACTTATGTGATAAATCTTTTTTCACCAAGCTTAATATTACAGATGCTTTTTGTATATTCAATAATGACTTTGTTCATTGAGATGTTTCCAAAAGAACCATTTACAGGATATGATATAAGACTATGGAGTAATACAGTCTGGTTTATTAGTTATGTTGTAATAATAATAGCATATGTATCAATGAATTTTACTTTGTATGTCTAGAATTTTTTAATAAGGTCTATTGGATTATCAATTATTATGTCTGCATCCATTAATTTATTTTTTAAATGAAATCCATATGTTACAGCAATTATTTTTCCTAATTTGGCTGCTCTTCCACTTTGGATATCTCCATCCATATCTCCAATAAAAGAAGTATTTTTAGGTTTTATATTCAATTTTTTCATGCATTTAATTAACATATCAGGACTAGGTTTTAATTCACCATCTTCTGCACCATAAGTTACGTCAAAGAACTGCAATAGATTAAATTCTTTTAGTTTATTTTTAATTTCATCTCTGAAATTATTTGAAACAACAGCTAATTTGTATTTTTTTGAAAGACTTTTGAGTACTTCAGGGATATCATCATATGGTTTTACCATACTTCCATATTTTTTTAGACCATTTGAATATATTATATAATTTTTTTCAAAATCTTCTTTGGTTGAAAGACCTAATTTTTTCATGGTCTCTCTCCAGTCTAATTCCCAAAGTTCTCTATAATAATCTGAATTATTAGGTAAATCAAGGTTAAATTCAACAGAGAGATCTTTGTATATTCTTTTATTTAATTCAAAAGAGTCTACTAATACTCCATCGTAATCAAATATTATTAAATTTTTCATTTTTTTATAAATAATTTTCTTTCGAATCCTCTTAAAATTCGAAATAAGAAAAAAGTTTCTTTTATATTTTTATCCACACTTGATAATGGCTCTATTAAAATTCTATGTCTTATGTTGACTCGATATGCACCCCACATGTCTGCAAAGGGATTATCTCCAACCATCATAGTATTTTCAGGGGATATGTCAAATTTTTCTAGAATGAATTGGAATGAATGTTTCATTGGCTTATCAGCCATACCTTTGACGAATATATTGGTTTTATCAAATTCTTTTTTTATTTCTTCTTCTCGTCCTTTTGTAGAATTTGTGAGAATTACAACTTGATATTTTTGTGATAATTTTTTTATAATTTTTTTTGTGTTTTCATCAAATTTTTGAAAGAATCCAGTCAATGTGTCATCAACATCAAATATTATTAATTTTAAATTTTTATATGAATTATATTCAATGTCTCTAAACGTATTTTTTCTTTGTGTAATGTATTTTTTTTTAATTTCTTTTACAAATAGCATTTCTCTTAAATATTCGAATAAATAAGTATAGGCAATAAGTATCATTTGAATTTCATAATCTCTCCAATTTGTATGTCATATTTTGATGAAAAATGAGCTGCAGTCTCAACAACATAAAGGGACTGTGCATTTGGTCCATAAGTTGGACATGGATCATCAATACATGGAGGAACATTTTCTTCTATATATATTACTCTTTTTTCAGGATTCAACCAAATCATATCAATATTTATTTTCATATTTTTCATCCAGAAATTGTATTTGTTAGGCTTTTCAAAGACAAATAACATTCCTTTATCTTCATCTAGTTCTGTTCTATACATTAATCCTAATTGTCTGGATGCAAAAGTATCTTTTATTTCTGCAGTGATGCATTTATTTTGGAAGCATAGTTTGGTTGTGTTTTCATTGGTATTAGAACAGGAGATAATGAATACAAGTAAAATTGTAAATAGTGTTTTTTTTATTTTCATATATTTTTAAACCTCAAAATCAATCATAAAAATCATAATATTTATTAAAATATTTTTTATATATATTTATATAGATTGTGTCTCTCCATAATTCTTTTTCTTTTATATCAATATCTGAAAGTTCTTGATTATAAAATTTATATAATCCACTTCTATAACTATCACATCCAATATAATCTTTTGTGCTATCCATAAATGGAAGATGTTGTTCTAAGATTTTATTTACTGTTTTTTCTTTAGGGGCAAGTGTAAACATGTTTTGAAATTTTTGCCTTAATTTATGACTAACGGGAAACCACCCTAAATCTTCATGAACTGTACCATACCATGTATTTTCAAAATTCCAGAATTTGATATGTCTTCTATCTTCCCCAGGAGCCATTCTTTTAAGGTGATAATCAATAATAAAATTTTTTTCTCCAAATATTAATGTTGATAATTTTGAAATAATTTTTCCAAAAAATGATTTTCTAAATATATTATTGATATTTTTCTCCCAGTCATTAAAAATATAGCCATTGATATTTGTTGCACCTGACATTTGTTCTCCTCTATGATCTTCCATCATCATAGTAGTATTATATCCTTTTTTAGAAAATAGTAATCTCATTTCTTGAGCAGAAAATTTGGAATTATCTTTTTTTTCTATTACTAATACAAATTGATTTGATTCACAGTTCAATTCACTATTGATAAAACTCTTGAATCGTTTTGTATTTTTGAATTTGTTTTTCAATGTTGTAATAGTTTCTTTTTTAGGAAGAACATATTTACAATAATTATTTGTTTTAATCTTTCTCATTAAAAAAATATGTGTTGGGAAATCATAGAATTTATGAAAAATAACAAATAGTATTCTAAAAAATTGTCTGAGACTGTATTTTATTTTATTTTGTTTTTTTATTTTTTCTTTAGCAAAATAGTTTTTAGAAATAAGATCTGAGATTATTTTATCATCATGTTTTATTTTGTTAGTTGAAGGCATTTCTTTTAAAATAAAATTATTTCTGGTTTTTTTTGTTAATTCATCAATTTTTAAAAGTGATTTTTTAACATTTTTTTTAGATGATTCTATTTTTTCAGAATCTAAAATTAAAGATTGTTCTAATAGTATTTTTTCAAGATTGTCAATTAGATAATAATTGAGATTCATATTCTCTTTTAATTCATAAAGAACAGAATTGAAATAATAATTGTTACTTTTTTTATGATGTTTATTTATACTCTCTAATTTAATTCCGTTTAGTTTAATGAATTCTTTTGTTAGATCTTTTAGAGAATCTGTAAGATATTTATTTTGTTTTATTTTTTCTTTTAAAAAATAAGATAAAACAGTATTTTGTGTGACTAAAATTTCTTTTTTAAAAAGATAAGAATTTATTCTTCGTTTTAATCTTTTTTTAGTTGTTTGAACAACATCTAGCTCTTCTTTGTTTTTTAAAATCTGTTTTGTCATATTACAGGTGTATTTTAGATTATTTTCTTTATAAAATTTTCTTATCATTAAATATATAAACTTGAGTCATTAAAGTATTATTAATGAAATTAAAGAAGATTGGTAAATTATCAATCAAAGAAATAATTTGGATAACAATTTTCTTATTATTTATAGTATTGATTGTTAAATTTTATCCAGCAATAATAAATTTCAATCAAAATGAAAAACTTATTGGTGATCTTGTTTCAAAATTTGGAAAAAATGGACCTGTTATTTTAACATTGCTTCATATAATTCAAAATATAATTATTGTATTTCCAGGTCCAATTTTTACAATTACAGGGGTTTTTATGTATGGTCCAAAAATAGGATTCATCACAAATATGATTGGAACAACAATTGGTTCTACAATATTATTTTTTATTGCTAGAAATTTAGGACATAAAAAAGTAAAAAAATTTCTAAATAGAATTTCAAGTAATAAGGATATTAAGCATTTTGAAAAAATGATAGAAAAAGATGAAAAATATGCACTCATAATTTCAAGGATAGCACCACTTATTCCAACAGAAATAGTTACATTACTTTGTGGACTTACAGAAATGGAACCTGATGAATTTATTCTTTTAAATACTCTTTTTTTCTTTCCTCGAATATTTTTAGAGAATTACTTTTTTGGAGAAATGCAAAATGGTTTTCATGGTCCTATTGGAAAAATATTACTTATTATTGGAGTTGGATTTGTGTTAATATATTTATTTAGACACAAACTAAAAAAACTCTTCATTAAAGAACTAAGACATATTGAAGCATAATTTTTAGTAAGTATTTTATATTATTAAATTTTGAATTGAACAATGTTATTCAAAAAAGATGAAATAAAACATCTCTGGCCATTCTATTTGTACTCATTGATTTTTGGTTTGTGTTTTATGATTATGCCTTTTATGATAATCTATCTTAGAGATATAGGATTTACTTTTTTTCAAATCAGTATTCTTATGTTTTCATATGGTTTATGTACATTAATATTTGAAATTCCTACAGGAGCTTTGGCAGACAGTTTTAGTAGAAAATATTCAGTATTGATTGGATTTATAATTACAGGTGTTGCAGCTATGTTTATACCTCTTTTTGAAACTTTTTATACTTCAATTTTTGGCTGGTCATTAGCGGCTATAGGAATTACGTTTACAAGTGGTGCAGAAGAGGCATGGATTATTGACAATCTAAATCATCTTAAAAGAAAAGATCTTCATCATGAATATTTTATCAAAGGTGCAAGCATTTCAGCTTTAGGAATGATAATATCACCTATTTTGGGTTCAATCATTACGAAAACATATCCAATAAAAATTTTATGGTATTTCTTTGGACTTGGATTTTTTTTAAGTGCAATAATACTTGGATTTTTTGCTCCAGAACATTATAAACCTAAAAAAGAAAATATGTTTCATGCTTTAAAAAAATCACTGATAAATGCAAAAGAAGGATTTAATTTTGTTAGAAATCATAATACTGTTTTTTTATTGATATTTGGTTATGTTATAAGTTACCTGATGTTTATGGGGAAAGAAGGATGGACACCACTATTAGTAACTTTAGGATTGCAGGAACATTCATTAGGATATCTTTATGCTATTTCAGCATTTTTTATGATGATAATTCCATTTTTATCAAGATATTTTACAAAATTTAAAGTTAAGTATGTGGTATCAGTCACAATTTTAATACAAATGATTTTTGGATTTATGATATTATTTGTTACATCAAAAAATTATGTTTTTGGTTTATTGATATTTACAATATTAAATGTGCTTCCACATTTTAATACGCCATTATTGAAGACTTATTTTCATAAATTTGTACCTAAAAAAACCCGTGCAACAGTCAGTTCAATAGAAAATATGGCTTTTCAATTTGTGGGCTCAGTATTTGCTTTAGTAGCTGGCTATTTGATGGATTTATATGGTCCACAAAAAGTTATTGGATGGACTTCTTTATTAGGGGTATTTTCAATTATGATATATTTGAAGATTAAAGATGAGAAATAATTTTGGAGCTATTTCATAATATTTCCATTTTTCATGGACCAAAGTAGTAGGTCCATTTCATCCATGTCAATATTTACATCTTGGCAGAATTTGATAAATTTAGATTCAATTTCTAAATATCTTTTTTTATTTAGAGATTTAGGTACTTCTGATATTACACCATATTCATGAAGTGTTCTTAATATATGTTTATCTAGGATAGTTATTCCAAAATAACCTACATTTCTTAAAAAATGACTCGCTTCTTTATACGCTAACCCTTTTACAGTTACAAAATATTCTCTTGCGTCAATTGAATTTTGAAATGAATCAATATGTTTTTTTAATTCAAGATTGATTTCATCACTTAATTTTTTTCTAGCTTCAATTATATATTCAGCTCTTTTATTTGGAAATCTATATCCACTTGAAACAAGTGCATCTCTTATATTTTCATATTTTCCATTTAATAAGAATGGTCTAACTTTATCAATTCCTTTCATACCCATGACTGCAGAAGTATTTGCTGTAAGTAAACAAAAACATAGTTCTTCAAAAATGATTTGATCTCTAGATAATTCTATTTTTTTTAGAATCATCTTTTTATCTTCATAAAACCATGATTTATTTTCTAAATGAGAATTTTTGAATTCATTAAGACGTTTTTGAATATCATCTTTTTTGATTTGATATTTTTTTTTTAGAATTTTTATTTGCATTTTTTCATAAAACTTTAATTTCTTAATAAAATTAGTTGAATTTAAAGTAAATAAATTTTTAAGTAAGAATGTTATGACAAATATTATGGAAACATTTACAATAATTTTGATTGCAGCTTTTTTATTAGCAATATTTATAATAATAAAAATTGTAAAAAAATTAGCAGTAAAAATAATATTTATTACTTTAGCAATTTTAGGTTTAATATTTCTATTGAGTTTTGTTAATATTGCATTTTTTGATTTTCAATGTATTGATTCTAAAAATATCTGTTCATCTAGTATTTTAAGAGCAAATGGAGAAAAAGTTACTAGTGTATATTTTTATTCTCAATGTCAACAAGATTGTTCAGTAAGGAATTATAGGTGTGGGTATGATATAGATTATTATAGTGAATGTAACGATTGTATAGGGAATTGTCAATCTGATCAAGAATGTATGAGTAATTGTTGAATTTCTATAAAAAAATACGCGCCTAGGAAGATTTGAACTCCCGACCTTTACCTTAGGAGGGTACTGCTCTATCCAAGCTGAGCTACAGGCGCATGTGTAAACTAAAATCAAGAGCTATTTTTTAAATTAATTGTTTTTTCTAGTCTTTATGTATAGAATTAAACAAATACCTGAAGATTTTATAGTTGAAGAGCAAATTGAATTAGATTTTGATGAAGATGGAAAATATACTTATTTTCAACTTGATAAAAAATCATGTAATACAGAAGATGCAATAATCTCTATTTCTAAAAAATTAAGGATACCAAGAAATGCATTTAATTATGCAGGTGCAAAAGATAAGAATGCACTTACAAAACAATGTGTTTCAGTAAGAGGCAGTATAAGAAATTTTGAAAATAATGAAATAAAAGTAAAAGTATTAGGAAAAGGAAATAAACCAATTTTACTTGGACAATTAACTAAAAATAAATTTAATTTAATTATAAGGAAAGTTAATGAAAGACCTGAAAAAATATCATTTATTCCTAATTATTTTGATGATCAAAGATTTGGTAGGAATAATTTGCAAATAGGATTAAATATTTTAAAAAAAGATTTTAAAAATGCTGCCAAATCAATTGAAGATAAAAGGACACTTGAATTTTTAAAAAATAACCCAAATAATTCAATTGGTGCAATAAGATGCATCCCATTTATAATACTTAAGATGTATATCAATTCTGTACAAAGTTATATTTTTAATGAAGCATTGAATATTTTGATTAAAGAAAATTCTAAAAATTTGACAAAAGTGGATTATAAACAAGGAGAATTTTTTTTCCCAAAAGAATTTATTGAAATAGAGAATCTTCCTTTGATTTCTTTTGATACAATATATTCTAATAGTAAGTTAGAAAATATATATAATGAAATATTAAATAATAATAATTTAACAAAAAATAATTTTATAATTAGATCAATTTCAAATATAACACCTCATGGTGATTTAAGAAATGCATTTGTTGAAGTAGAAGACTTAAATATATCTGAACTTTATGATGATGAATTAAATAAAAATAAAAATAAAATAAAAATAGATTTTTCTCTTTCTAAAGGAAGCTATGCAACAGTTGTTATAAAATCATTATTTTCAAAATAATTTTTTGAACCAATTGATAATCTTTTCAATAAATATTGCTTTTTAGATTATTTTAAAATTGAATTTATAAATTTGGTTTAATCAAAAAAATAATGGTTAGTACAATCATTTTGATAAATTAAAGGGAATAAATTACATTTCCAAATTCCTTTTTTTGGCTTAGTATTAATATAACTTTCAATTCTATCAATAATACCATTGTAACAATATTTTTGATATTTTGATTCAACATTTTTACAATAATTTAATGACATTGTTAAATTAGAATGAGTTAAAATATGGAGTTCTTTTCCAAAACCAAAATGACAGTTTTTAATGAATGTTTTAGGAACAAGATTGCAATGTTGGTTTATATTCATTTGAGAATTGTTTTCAATTTTTTTTTGAATTATTAATTCACCAAAAATTTCATAACATAGTTCTGTATATTTCTTTGAAATATTATTACAATAATTTAAAAGGTTTTCAGTTTTGTTGATATGAATTGTAGATTTAAGGCTTCTTAATAACCCAAATATACATGGTTTTTCGTATTCAGATTTTTTACATATTGAAACTTTATCATTTTTAGAACTATATCCAATATATTTTCCATATGCTCTAAAACAATCTTCTTTATTTTCAATTGGAACAAAATTACAAAAATTAAGAATTCTATCTTTCATTAAAAGAGCATTATGATTTATACAACTATATGGATGCGCATCATCAGATTTTGTACAAGCTTGTGTTATTTTATCAAAATAAATATTTGAATCTGAATTAAGTGTTAATTCATCAGCTATTATATAGAAACATTCTGAACGCCAGGACGGATTTGATATATTTGAGCAAAAATCTAAGAAATATGGAAAATATATTTCAACATTGTCAATAAATTTAGGAATTACACTAATTGCTAAATAAAATTGACATTCACCTTGTAACAAATCATTTTCTAAATTGTTACAACTAATTTCATTTGAATGTTCTAATAATTTAAATTTTTTTATTGCAACATTGATTTGATTATAGAATTTATTATATTTACTATTATTCTTGAAATATTCAGGTGTACTTAAAAAAGCAAGTATATGAGTTCTATATACTAATCTTTTACACATATATTTGTAATAAGGATTAATTATGTTATCACATTGGCTATTTTTTAGAAAACAATAATTTTTTTGCTGTTCATTTTTTATATGATCACAAATAGTATTTATATTATTTTGAAACTGAATTGAATTTTTTTTCTCTTTAAATGGAGTAGTATTTTTGATTGAATATAAACTTAAAAAATTTATAATGATGATAATTATGGTTAATAAAAATAAAATATTAATGAATATTTGGATATTTGAATTATTCTTTTTTTTCATTTGAATTTTTTTAATCAAATATTAATTTATTATTCTTATTTTAGTGATTCAATAGTTGCATTATATATTTCATTTATTTTAGGTCTCGCATCAATGTTGATTATATTTCCTTTATTGGTATAATATTCGATAAGTGGGGATGTCTGTTTATTGTATACTTCTAATCTTACTTTTACAGCGTCTTCCTTATCATCAATTCTTTGAACAAGGTTTTCTCCACATTCGCACTTTCCTTCATTTTCTGGAGGATTGAACATTAGATGATACATTTTTTTACATTCAGGACAAGTTCTTCTTCCAGAAATTCTTTTTACTACTTCTTCATTTTCAAGTTCAAAATTTATTACTTTATCAATATCTTGAATTCCGTCTAAAAATTCTGCCTGGTTGATAGTTCTTGGATATCCATCCAATATGTATCCAATATTGCAATCATCTCTTGATAATCTATCTTTTACCATATTATTTGTAACTTCATCAGGTACAAGATTTCCTTGGTTCATGAATTTGGCAGCAACTTTTCCAAGCTCAGTATTATTTTTAAGATTTTCTCTAAATATATCTCCTGTTGATATATGTAATATATTAAGTTCTTTAGATATTAATTCTGCTTGTGTTCCTTTTCCTGCGCCAGGAGGACCTAAAAAGATAAGTTTCATATTATCACCAAGAGTTTCATAATTTATTATGATTTAAAAAAATTCCTGATTTGGAGAAACTAATTTTAAATTTAATTGAAATCTTGATTTTTTTATGTTTTATTTTTGAATTATCAATAATTTACTATAGCATGTGACCTAAAGGTCCCATGCAAGAAATTACAAAGCAGGAACTGATTTGCTATGGCAAAATATAATGATGAAAAAATAATAAAATAGATAAAAATTATGTGTTTATTTACTTGTAAAATTATTTAGAAACAAGACTTGATCATCATTAAGTTCAGTTCCACCACAATAATTGAACATTATTTCTTCTTTTTCATCTGAATGTTCCAATCCAAATATATGTCCTAATTCATGTGCTAGAACTGATGCGTCATTACCTTTTGTTTCATCGGAGACAAATAACATATTTTTTGGAGGGATTGCAAAACCATTAACAGGACCAAGATTATTCATGAAATAAGCATTTAGTTCATTATCATTATTTTTATTTATTTCAAGAATATTTCCACTTTCAATGATCTTTTCAATTTCAGGTTGAGATAATATTCTTTCTTTTATTTCTATTACATCAAAATTTATATTTGAATTTCTCCATAAATAATTTACATTATTAAACATAATATATACATCATTTTTATCTCTTTCAGTATCAAAATTTCCAAATTGTGATTTTATGATATTTGCAGTTATTGGAATAACTTTTTTTTTATTAATATCGAATTTTTTTTGTTTTGTAAGAAATGGTTCAGAATATAATAAGATACAAGTAACCATAAGTATTGAAAAAATAAAGATAAATTTTTCTGATTTCATATCTTAATTCATAATGAGATATCATTAAAATACTTATTGTTGAATCTGTCAAATGTTAGTGATTCAATTAGTTTATGGTTTGGTATAGTGCTATTTTTATAAATTCTGGTCACTCACATTTTTCCATCTCATATACAACTTCATTTCATCTGTCAAAAAGACAGGTGGTATATAAGATTTTAAAATTGATTAAGCATCATTTGTTTTTTTCCATTGACAGAAATAAATGGTTTTGCTCTATTTAATCTGATACCTATTTTTTGTAATTCTTCATATTTTGTAATTTTTTCTTTTTTGGTAGATATATATTTAGCAGATTTAGGACCTATTCCAGGGATTCTTATTAGTTCTTCATAATTAGATTCATTAATATCAATTGGTGAATCAAAATTTTGCATTGCTATTGCAAGTTTAGGATCTTGAATTGGTAACATTTCATCATCCATTATAGAATAGAATTCTTTTAGTTTATATCCATAATCTCTCATTAAAAAATCAGTATTATAAAGAAAATTTTGTCTTGATATTTTTGTTGCTTTTTCATTTTCTAAAGGTGTTCCTTTGATAGGTTTAAATGCAGAATAATAAACTCTTTTAGGTTTTAAGTTTTCATATTCCCAATCAACCATCTTTAAAATATCTTTATCTGTTGAAATATTATTGACAATCATCTGAGTTGTATGTCCACTAGATAAATTCATCTTTGAAATCCATGCTTGTCTTCTTAATATATCTGTTTTATAATCTTTACATGATGAAAGTTCAGACATGATTGTTTTATTTGGTGATTCAATATTGATACTCATCCGGTTTGCTAATTCTGAAGCTTGTTTAATTAATTCATAAGATGTACCTGGAAGAACTTTGAAATGAACATATCCTTTGTAATTGTATTTATTTCTTAATATTTTTACAGAATCAATCATTTTTTGAGTGGCCTTATCAGCAGTTCCTGAAACACCAGAACTTAAAAAAAGTCCATCAACATCCATTGTTTTATTTAGATAATTGAATAATTTTGGTAATTCTTCTTGTTTGTATGCTGTTTTTTTAGTTTTGCAAGAAGTAGAATTTGAACAGTATTTACAATCAAATGTGCAACTATTGTCAATTAATGTCTTAAATATTTTACAGTTTTTATTTTCTGCCTTTGCATGATATATCCCACCTAGTCCAGAATTGATATTTACTTCACAGGATTTAGGTCCACATGAATCAAATTTCCCTGCAGTTCCAAGAATTTTTGCCTTTTCTAAAACATCCATATTATTTTTTTAGTTTGTTAGTTTAAATATGATATGTGGAAAGATGTCTAGTGTGTTAACTCAAAATATTTATTAACATACTAATTATATTTGATATATTATTAATAAAATTAGAATGGAATACACAGACCAAGAATTTGAAGGAAGAAAGTTTGAAAATATTAATTTTACAGATTTGAGCCTCTTAAATGCATCTTTTACTGATTGTCAATTTGACTCATGTAATTTTTCTAATACTAAAGTAGATGGATGTAAATTTCAAGATATAAAATTTAAGAACTGTAAATTTATGGGAATAAACTTTTCAAGATTAAACACGTTAATTATGAGTTTTGATTTTGAAGAATGTTTGATTTCAAATTGTGTTTTTTTAAGATTGGAGATAAAAGAAACTAATTTTAAGGGAAGTCAAATAAAGGACTGTGTTTTTTCAGAAATTGATTTGACTGGCTCGTGTTTTGAAGAGACAGAACTTATTAGAACTACATTTGACGAAGCAAATCTGATTAAATGTTCTTTTAAAAATGCGAAGAATTATGATATTGATCCAGCTAAAAATAAAATAAAAAATGCTATATTTTCATTTCCTGAGTGTTTATCTCTTCTAAAAAGTTATGAAATAAATATTGAATGATAATTTTAACTCCATTAACTATATTTCGTAATCTACTTTCAAAATATTTATAAATAACATTAAATATATTCTTTAGACCGGGTGATTTATAATAGTAAATAGTGATAAATTCAAGAAAATTGATGACAATCTTAAGAATTCATTCTCTAAAATTAAAGAGGAAATGGATGAACATCTAATAACTATTAATGAAAACACTCAGGAAGTAGGAATAAATGCAACTTCTATTGAACAACTTAACCTGAAAATGGAAAAATTATATGAAAAACTTGATGAGATTCATATGGCATTGTTTCAGATGAAAGGAGAGACAATAAACAAGAGTTCATTTGCAAATATCATGCTTACAAATAAGGAACAAGAGATATTTACATCAGTTTATATCCAAAATGGTGATTTAGTAGATTACAAAAAACTAGGTAGGTCATTAGGTTATACAGAAATTGATATTGAAAAAATAATAAATTCTCTTATAATCAAAGGAATTCCTGTTATAAAAAGATACATTGAGGATAATGTATTTGTGACACTTGATTCTGAATTTAGAAATCTACAGGCAAAAGAGAATTTAATTGAAATAAAAGAATCTGTTCTTCATGATGTCAGAGAAAGGATTTAATAACCGACTTCTCTAAATTTTTTATTTTTATTTAAAATAACTTCTTTTACATAATCTAAACAGTTATTAGGAATATTATCAATTGAAAACCATTGCACATCATCACATTTATGTGGTTCCATATTTGTTGGTTTTCCAATCCATGAATTTGTTTTGAAAAAAAAATCAACTCTTTGTTCATTTTTATTACTATTCTCATCTTTTTTTCTATAAAGAACTTTGACAAATTCTAAATTTTCTTTTTTTACGATAACACCAACTTCTTCTTCTGTTTCTCTGATTATTGAATTAGTTACAGATTCATTTTCATCAACATGTCCACTAGGTAATGTGTATTTCCCATCTGCATAACCAGTATTGAATCTACGGATAAGAAGAACTTTGTTTTCTTTTTCTAAAATCAAGTATGATGCTGGAATTACTGAATTTCTTTGTTTCATAACTTATTGAAATAGATTTTATTTAATAAATGTAATTTTTTTAATATTTATTTTTGTCATAAAAGAGTCAAATAATTTGACTCTTTACAGTACCATAATAACTATTCACGTGAGAAATTTATTTGTTCGTAGAACAAATTATAAGATTAATTATAATGACTAAACTCAAAAATATTCAAACTTATCAAATCTAAATTTTAATTAAAAATACATCCCCAACAATAACTTTTTTAAACCCCTAAACTAATTTAATTCATCATGGAGGTTTTTGGGTACATTATTGATTTAGCAAATCCTATCGGATGGTATAGTTTTCTATCTTTTATTGTCCTATTTTTAGTATATTTACTAAAACCAAAACCATTTGAAAAAGTTATTCCATCACTTATGTTTTTAGAAAAAAAAAGAAAGAAACAAAGTGTTGCTTCATTTTTTAAAAAATTTGTAAAAGATTGGATAATAATATTTCAAATTTTAGTTTTATTATTATTGTGTTTTTCAACATTGAATTTATTTACACATGTAAATATGAAAGTAAAATCACAAGAAGTTGTTTTTGTAGTTGATGCCTCTGCTTCAATGAATGTAAAAGATTCTGGGAAATTAAGATTTGATAGGGCAATTGATATTGCAGTTTCTGAAGTAGGAGTAAAAAATTCAGTTGTAATAATTAAAGACACGCCTCAAATTGCAGCAAAATTAGTCAATGGACGAGAAGCAAAGTCTGCACTTAGAAAAATTAAATCTACACAAAGTACAACAAATATTTGGGATGCAATGCTTCTTGCAAGTGATATATCTGAAAATAAGAATTCAAAAATAATTGTACTTAGTGATTTTATAGATACCAACAATAAAGATATTCTAACTGCTAAAGATATTTTGACATCAAAAGGTCATGAAGTTATATTAAATAAAATAGGAGATGAGGCAGATAATATTGGAATAATTTCATATCGAATTGAAAATCAAAAACTGATTATGGAGATAAAAAACTTTGGAGGGGAATTATCAAGCTTTTCATTTGATGATACTAAATATGAAATACAGCCATATTCAATTGTTACAATTGAAGCTGAAATTAGTGAAGGAAAAAATGAGATTAAAATAAATACAGATGATGATTTTGATGTAGATGATAAAATATATTTATTTTCTCCAAAAGAAGAAAATCCAAAAATTTTATTTATAACAAATTCAGATAAAAAATCCTATATTCAAAAGGCAGTAACTTCAATTAAAAATATACAGGTTGATTATGCTCAACCACCAATATTAAGTTCTTTAGATTATGATATTTTTATAATTGATAATGTAGATACAGATAAGGTTTTACCTGCAAATATTGAAGACATAACAAATAAAGTGAAGTTTGGTTCATCTTTAATAATTTCTAATCAGGAAACACTTCATAATATGAATTTTGGTGATCTTTTACCATTATCAATAACAGAAGTAAAGGATGGAAATAATCCAATATTAAATTCAGAAGGTATGACTGATTTTTCAGATATAAATTTTGGACAATCTTCAAAATTCATCAATGCAGAACTTATAGGTGACAATATTGCTAAAATTGCAGAAATACCAACAGGCAGTCCACAGATTACATTAAATAGATATGGAGATGGAACAGTTTTATTCTATGGGATTTTTGATGAGGAAAATAATTTTAAGCTTTCTCTTGATTATCCTTTGTTTTGGATAACAGTCATTGAAAAATTAAGTAAGGGTCAATCATCAGATTTATCAAACCTTAAAACAGGAGATACTATTTTTAGTGAGAATAAAATTAGATCACCAAATGGAGAAAAATATGATAGTTATGTAGTTGCAGATAAAGTTGGTTTTTATGAAGCAGGTGATAAGATTTGGGCTGTAAATCTATTGAATCCTGATGAATCAGATATAAATCCTACAAATGACAGAGATTCAGAGTTTGTTAAAGTATCTGCAAAAAATAAAGCAAGAGTAAAATTAGAATTACTTCCATTCATAATTATTTTGGCAATGATATTTATGTATATAGAATTATTTTTTATAAAAAGAAGGGGAGATTTATAGATGGGTTTTCAATTAGCTAACATAACAATTCTAAATGATTATTATTTTTATGGATTTATACCATTAGTATTTATTCTATTATTTATGATAAATAAAAGATATATAAAAAATGTTGAAGAATACAAATCTAGGAAAAATTATAGGATTTGGTTATTCATTTCTAAATTAATTATATTTATTGTGTTAATTATTGCATTGACTTCTCCTTCAATTGAATTACAAAAGCAAGATGATAGTGTTCTTAGTATTGATGTATTATTGGATAATACAACAAGCATGGAAATTTACGATATAGAAAAATATGAAAGTCTTGTTGAAGAGATAAAACAAAAAGATATTGTAGTTAATTTAGATTATATAAATACAGGGGATGTATCAAATATTGGAGATAGTCTTCTAAAACATATATCACCTTTTTCAAAAGTCTTATTGATCTCTGATGGTATAGCTAATGAGGGAACAAAACTTGAAGATGTTGCTTTATTTGCATCATCAATAAATTCATCTATATTTACATTAGAACTTGAAACAGATAAAAAAGAAGTAAGTGTATTTATTGAAGGACCATCAAAAGTTGTTTCAGGGGTTGAAAATGAATATAGGTTTTATGTTAGAAGAACACAAGGAGATGAATCAATAGAATTGACTATAACTCTTGATGATGAAATTAAATTTCAGGAAAAAGTAGGATTAGAACCAACAATGCAGAAATTTACTTTTTCATCAGGTGAACATCAGTTAAAGGCAGAAATAAAAAAGACTGATGTGTTTGAACAGAACAATATATTTTACAAATCAATAAGAGTAGTTGAAAGACCGCAATTATTATATGTGACAAAAGATATGAAATCACCTCTTCTAAAAATTTATGAATCATTATATGATGTTGATATTCAGACAGACATTCCAATTGAATTAGATAAATATTATTCAGTTGTACTTAATAATCTTAATTCAAAGATATTTACACCTTCAAAAATTAAGGCATTAGAAGAATACGCATCATCAGGAAATGGTGTTTTAGTAATAGGTGGAAAAGATTCTTTTGAATATGGTGGATATAATTCATCTCTTATTAGTAATCTTCTTCCGGTAAATGTTGGAAAAGCAAAGAAGAAAAAAGATATTGCAAATATTGTAATTTCAGTTGATACTGGAGATTCAAGTAAAATTCTAAAAATTGATGAGGAAGATCCAAATAGTCCAACATTATTGCAGGCAACAAAAGCAATGGCATTATCAGTTGTGGAAAATATCGCACTTAATGCAAGAGTTGGAATAATAGAATCAAATACAAATGCACAAGTAATTACTGATGGTATTTATACTTTAGAAAATATATTAGAAGATTTAAGGTTCAAGATTCCACGTATAAGTGGACACCATGCACAGAGTATTTATCAGACACCTTTGGCTGCCTACAGATTGATGCAGAAATCAACAGGAAGTAAGAATCTTTTATTAATAACATCTGGAAATGTCAGGACAGGTACTTTCTATAAAGAATCTACATTAAAAAATGTAAGAGAAATGTATGAAAATTATGGTATGAGAACTTTTGTTATTTCTTCCGGAAAGGATGCTTCTTATTTAGATATAATGAGGGGAAGAATTGATGAAGCAGATATTGAAGATAAAAGTGAATATCTAAAGCAGCTTGCAAAAGTAGGTGGTGGACAGTTTTGGCATACTGATGCAGCATTAAAAGTTTCAATATTATTTGGAGATCCAGATAATAAACCAAGTGGTGAGCCTGAATTATTTATTTATGATGTTACACATTTTATAACAAAAGAACAAGATTCTGAAGGGAAAGTATATGGTTTTAATCAAGTTTATCCAAAAGCAAATGCGAGGCTTCTTTTGACAACTTCTGGAGGAGATCCAATACTTACAGTTTGGAGATTTGGTTTGGGACGAGTTGGAGTAATTTCATCAGATGATGGTTCAAAATGGATGTCAAGTCTTGTACGTCCTGAAAATTCAAGATTTTTAGTAAGATCAATGAATTGGCTAATTGAAGATCCAGAAAGAAAAAATGATTTTACAGTTACGTTTCCAGAATTTTATGTTGGTGAGTCATCAGCAATAACTGTTAGGTCTGATAGCTATCCTGAGTTTGATGGTTTAAATTTCTTTGAAGAGAGAAAAGATATTTATAAGGCTTATTATACACCTGAAGAACAAGGTTTTTCCCCATTAGTAAATTCACAAATTGCAAATAATTATAATCGTGAATTTAAATCGTTAGGACAGACATCTCAAATAACAAAATTAGCAGAAATTACAGGTGGAAAAAAGTTAGTTGGAAAAGCTGATGAAATCATAAAAGAAATTCAGAGTTCAAAGCAAGTGATATCAACTAGTAATGTTGATCTTTCTTGGTATTTTGTCGCATTTGCAATAGTGTTATATCTAATTGAAGTAGTTGCAAGAAAGATATATGAAATCAAGATGTCTAGAAAATTTTAAAAAGGACTAAAAAAAATAAAATTAGATAATATAGGAATAATAAATGGGATACATACATAAAAATAGGACATTTGTATTAATAGGGATAATTATAATGGTTAGTTTATCTTATGCAGGCTCTACAGTTTTTTATAAACAAAGTTTTGAAAAGGTAAATAGAGTAGTTGAAGAAAAGGAAGATAAAATATCTGAACTTGCAAATTCACTTTTAAAAACACAAAAAGATTTGGATACAACAAGAATTCAGTTAAAAGATAAACAAGAAAGAGAGGAAGATCTTAGCAATCAATATTTGGATGTTAAAGGTGAAAAAGAAACATTAGAAGGAGAAAAGGTTAATTTAGAAGAAAATCTTGATAAGGCAGAAGATAGTCTAAAAGAGATAGAAGAAGAATTAGAAGATAATGAAAAAATAATAATATTATTGAATGCAAATATTGTAGATCTTGAATTAGATAAAGATTCTTTAGAAAGTGAGCTTGAAAATATAACTGATATTTCTGATGATTATTTAGATGATTTAGAATCTATTTGTGATGATAATGATGTTGAAGTATTAAATATCACAAAGTGTCAAGATTATGAATAAAAATGATAATTGTAAAAAATATGTTCAGGGAAATAATGATGAGTTCCCTCTTGATATTATTTTTTGATTCTTTTATTACAGCTTTTTTAGTTTTTGTAGGTCTATATTTTTTATTTACTTTTTTTAGGGTTGATGTTATTGCAGCTATTATTCCAGTAGTTGTAATTTTTTTGATTAGTTTTATTAGAAAAATTAGACAGAATAGGATTAAAGAAATTGAAAAGAATTATCCTGATTTAAAAGAGATGCTTAGAACATCAAGAGATTATCAGAATAAACAAAATTCAGTAACACTAGCATTACATACACAAGTTATAAATAAAGTAAATAAGGTTGATATAAATTCACTACTAGATCCAAATAGACTTTTTTGGAAATTTTTAATCATATCCATTGTGCTTTTTTCAACAATAGCTCTTTCGGCAACAGGAGTTCATTTTTTTGATGTATCAAATGCGATTAGTAGTTCTCCAATCATAGGACGAATTAGAGATTCGGGTAAAAAGTTCATAAATGATAATTTGAATTTTTTAATTAAAGAAGATTATTTAGAAGATCCAGATATTTCAGAATTAGGTGATGATGAAGTTAATTTATCTCTTGATATATTTAGTACAGAATTAGACATTAATGATATTAGTGATCCAGAAGAAAATGATTTTGGTGGTGATTATCCAGATAGTATAGGTGGAATTGCACAGGATACTTATACTGATAAGATTCCAGAAGAACATAAGGAAACAATTAAAGATTATTTTGAAAAGATAAATGAATAAGGTTTTATTAAAAATGAAAGATATCGAAATTACATTTCGTGATCTCTCATTTTTTCAAGGAGGAAAAAAATGAAAGAAGTAAAAGATTCAATTGATAAGGTTTACAAAGAAATAGAGAAGATAATTATTGGACAAAGAGAGGTCATAAATGAAATTTTAGTTGCAATATTTTGTAATTCAAATGCATTATTGGAAAGTTATCCTGGTCTTGGAAAAACAACAATGATCAAAGCAATTTCAGACATAATGAGTTTAAGCTTTTCTAGAGTTCAGTCAACTCCTGATTTAATGCCATCAGATATTACTGGAACTTATGTATTAGAAGAAAATAATGGGAAAAGAGAATTTAAATTCCATAAAGGTCCAATTTTTGCAAATATAGTTTTGGTAGATGAGATAAATAGAGCAACACCAAAGACTCAGTCAGCACTTCTTGAAGCGATGCAGGAAAAACAAGTTACATTAGGAAACCAAACTATAAAACTTGACAGACCTTTTTTCATATTGGCTACTCAGAACCCAATTGAACAGGAAGGAACATATCCTTTACCAGAAGCGCAATCAGATAGGTTTTTGCTTAAAATAAAAGTAGATTATCCTACCTTTGAAGAAGAAGAATTAATTGTAGATAGGTTTACTGAAATAAAAAAAGAAGTAACGATAAATAAAATAATTGATGCAAAAACATTGACACAATTCCAGAAATATACAAAAGATGTCCCAATTGCAAAAGATCTTAAAAAGAGAGTTTTAAAAATAGTTACAAAAACAAGATCTGAAAAAGATTTGATTGAATATGGTGCATCTCCAAGAGCTTCAATTGGACTTGTTTTGGCATCAAAAGCTCTTGCTTTGATTGAAGGTAGGAACTATGTATCAAAACAAGATATTGAAAAAATGGCATATCCTGTTTTGCGTCATAGAATAATACTTAACTTTGAAGCAGAAAGAAAAGGTATGACAACAGATGATGCTGTTACTGAATTGTTGAAGAGGACATAGAAGAGTTATTGTTATTATTAATTTTTATTTAATGTTTTTCCATCATTACTAGGAAAGCAAATTTTATTTGCTTTCTTTTCCACATGCAAGTTTTTGTTTCAAAAACTTGCTATAATAAAGAGCGAAGCTCTGAGAATATATTAAATTAATATCAAAGATAAAAGATTACTTGAAAAAAATATTTAAAATGATTAACACAGATTTCCTAAATCAACTGAAAAGATTCTCTTTAATAATTAATAAAAGAGTGACTTCATCTTTTTCAGGATCTAAAAAATCAACTGCACTTGGTAGAGGTCTTATTGTAAATGATTTTAGGCAGTATGTTCCAGGAGATGATTTCAGGACAATTGATTGGAAAATTTATGCTAGGACAGATGATTTCTATGTCAAAAGATTTGAAGAAGAACGTTCCCTTACTACTCATGTACTTATTGATACATCTAAATCAATGGATTATGGTACAATTAATAGGACTAAATTTGATTATGCAGCAATGCTTGGTCTGGGATTTGCATATCTAACATCTAGAGAAAATGAAAAATTTCAGCTTTCAACATTTAATGATGAAAATATTGATACATTTCGTGCAAAGAGAGGTGTAAGTCAAGTTATGGGATTTTTATATCATCTTAATCGTGTGAAATGTAAAAACAATGTTAATTTTCAAAAAATTATGAGTCAATATAAAAAATCCATAAAATCAAAATCAATGATAATTATTATTTCAGATTTTCTACTAGATATTGATGAAATAAAAAATTCATTATATCTTTTCAAGCAACATGAATTAAAAGTAATTCAAGTACTTGATAGATCAGAGATTGATTTTAATCTAAAAGGAAATATTATTCTTGAAGATAGTGAAACTGGAAAAAAAGTAGAGACCTATGTGAGTGAAAAAAGACGGGAAGAATATAGGGAAAGGTTGTATGATCATATGCTTGAATTAGAAGAAGAAGTCATGAGAGCAGGTGGTAAATTCTATATGTTTTCTACAGAAGAACCAATGTTTGATGCTTTCTATAAAATTTTGAATGGGTAACTTATACTCATTTTTTTTAATCTATTAACATATCTTCTCTGACTTTTGAAAATGTTGTTGAAATTAATACAAGTATTCCTAATGAAAAAAAAGTTAATGATAATGAATAATTTTCTGTAATAAATCCTACTAATGGGTATAATAATCCTGATCCAAATTTAGCAAACATAGAGACTGTTGATAGAACTGTTGCTCTATGATGTGATTCAATGAATTTATTAAGATAATTTGTAAAAAGGGTCATTCTAGTAATACCTATTCCAAATACAATTAAGATTAATGGAATTGACAAATATATGCTTGTTGAGAAAGCAAGCAGTAAATATGAAAATCCAACAACTAGTGCACTAAATAAAATGTATTTTTTTTTGGATCCAAACATTTTTTCTAAGTTATCAAAGTTATTCATTATTATTACTTCAAATAGAACAGCTATAGCATGAATTATACCAAAATAACCAATTGGAATATTGAAATCTTTTAGCAATAGCTGATAAGTCCATATTATTAATAATGAAAAAGAAAATATTGAAACTGCATCAAAGACTAGAATTTTTAATTTTTTATTATTTTTGAAATAAGATAGTCCACTTTTTAGTGTATCAAAATAATTATTTTCTTTTCCTTTAATTTTTGGTTCTTTTATTGTAAATGAAATTAGCAATGAAAAGAAAAATGGAATAATCATAGCTTTAGTTGCCCATACTATTCCAAAATATTGAGCTATCAAGCTTCCAATTGGAGCTGCTATTAAAATACCAATTAATTCAATACTTCCAAATTTTCCAAGAATTTTTTTTGATTCTTTTTCTTTTTTTTCTTCTTTTAATGTGTCATATAGTAATGCATGATCAGCACCAGAAACTAGTGCGTATGCTAAGGCCCAAAGTATTTCAGCAATTACAAAAATAAAAAAATCAGGTTTTATAGTGTAAGCTATAATTCCTAATATATTTACAATGATTCCTATAGATATTGAAATTCTTCTACCATAATGATCTGCAACTGCTCCTGTTGGGACTTCAAATAATGTTACACTTATGACAAATATGGATTGAAGAAGCATAGTTTGCATATAAGTTAATCTACCCCATTCCATAAAAAATGGGATGAGTACTGCACCAATGAAATGTAAACTAAGGAAGAATTTAGTTAAATATAGTTTTGTAATATTATCAAATTTAAACATTCAAAAATTAAAATCAGAACAAGTATTTAATTATTCTCACTTTTTACATTAAAACATAGAGATAAAGAAAATAAAAATTATTTTTTCTTAGCAATTACATTAAGATAAGCATTACCATTAGGAATATTTAGTTCTTGTAAGACAACTATTTCATAATCTCCACTTAATAAATTTTCAACATATGCTTGACTAAAAAAATGTCTTTTGTAACCAGGTACATCATCTTTTTCGAAAACATCATCATCAACTTGTGTACCTTGCCCATAATCTTTATCACTTACAGATTTTACTTGGAATATAAGCAAACCCTCACTTTTTAGAACTCTTCTCATCTCTGCAAATATGCCTCTGGTTACTTCATCAGTAAAATAGTTAAGACTGATTCTGCTATATACTACATCAAATGATTCATCTTCATAAATTAATTCTTCAGTAAAATCTTTTACAAGTGCAGAAATAAATAATCCTTTTTCTTGTTGTATTTGATTAAATGTTGAAATTGCATTTTGTGAAAAATCTAATGCAGTGACTTGAAATCCTTTATAGTGAAAAAACATACTATCTGCTCCCTTTCCACATCCAAGATCAAGCATTTTACCTTTTTGATCCTTTAGATATCTGTAATATATATCTTTTGCAAATTGTGTAACTCTATTGAATCTTAATCCTGACTTTTTATGTCTTTGTTCCCACATCTCTTTACTGTCCATTTATTTTCACATCTCTTGTTAGGTATTTAATATTGTAATTTAAGATAAAAATTGTAGTTTGGTTATAATTCTTTCTAAAATTACTTTATAATTTTTAATCTATATAGTTTAATCCTCACTTTTTTTAATTTTTATAGTCTAAGAATTTTGATAATATGATCCAATCACTATTCCAATAGTCATTATGGAGGATTGTCTCCTCATTGAATCCATGTTTTTTGTATAAATAGTATGCACTTGGCATATATTCTTTAGATGTACTTAGTCTTATTTTATGACATTTATTTTCTATTGCAAAATTTTCTATAAATTTTAATACTTTATGACCTATTTTATTATTTCTGAATTCACTTTTTATTATAATTTCTGTAATATGAATCATTTTTCCAAATTTTTTAAATGATGTATATCCTGCATTTTTATCTCCTACTTTAATTAACATTGTTATATTTTCAAAATTAGTTTCTTTACCCTTACTTTTCCAGAAATCAGTCCATAGTTCTCTTTGAAAATCTTTTATTTCTTCATTATTTACTTTAACAAATTTAACTTCCATGTTTTTTTGATATTTTTTATTATATTTATATATATTCTTTTCAATATGGAAAAAATAATATTTTTTCCGATCGCAAATTTTTAATTTTCGATATGGAAGATAAATATAATACTCACTTTTATATATTATTTAGAGGAAATAACAAAGAAGTGTCGATAAAATACATTTATCAATTTTTAATTTTTGTATGTATATATAATAACGACATAAAATTTAATTATGCATAATAACGTTTTAATATTATGCCGACTCAAAATATTATAGAAAATAATTATTGTAAAATGTCTAATTATAATAATAACTGATTAAAAACTTTAATCAAAAATTAAAATCTATAAAAATTGATTATTTAAAGAGGAGAGGGAATAAATAAAAAAATTTAGGATTTAGTTTTCATAGTCTCAGATAATTTTTCATTTTTGAGTGTTTTTTGAAGCTCTCTTACGTATTTTAATGTTATTTCTACGTGATTATTTATTCTTTGAGCTGCCTTTTCAAAAGCATTTTCAAGTGTATTTCCGTTGAGTTTGTAACCAATTATCACTTTTCCTTGATATATGTATGTAGTCTTAGCAATTAGGTCTAAATCAATCCATCTTTTGAGATAATCATACATGGTTTGTCTTGTTATTCCTGCAAAATTACCCATTTCTTCGACTGTTAAGACAGAGAGTTCTGGTTTTTTTTCTTTATTTGCTAATTTTGTTCTTTCATATAATTCTATTAATACTCTATAGATTTGTTTTGTAGATCCTGTTTTTCTGGGCATTAATCCTATTCTGTTTATAATAACTCTACTTAGTTCAGATGAATCTGGATTAAGTGAGGATGGATCAACATTTGTTAGTAATATTCTTCTTTTTGCCATATAATCACCCTTATGTCATTGTGGACGAAAAAGTAAAGACTTAATTTTAAATAAATAAGTTAATAATCAATCTTTTTCGAGCACACTAGAAAATCTTTTAGATTTTCTGTGCACCGGAAATCTTGGATTTCCTAGTGTACCAAAAATCGAATTTGAATATTTCACAAATTAATGCGAGGAATAATCTCGAACTCGATTTTTATTATTTCGACAATAGAAAGATAAAATATCATAATCTGTTTATATATGTTGCGTGGAAATGTCCAGTGGTCTATGATTTTTATGATTAAATATTTTAATCAAAGATAAAAAAAAGGAATCAAAACAAAAAATAGCCCTTTTTTAGGGACTTTTTTTGTATTTTGGATGTAATATACTGCATTTTGAAGTATTTTTTTTAGTTTTTTTTAATGAAAAATGAGTTTAAAATTATTTCGGGATAATACCAAAAAGTTGTTTTAGGTGTAAATAGGTATTTTATGGTATAATCTCTGCATAGTCAACATTATGTCGACTGGTAAAATATTATACCGACAAACCAGTTTAACCTATTTGCATCCAATAACCCCCCCTTTACAATAAAATATAGCAAAAGTCGATGTTTTATGGGGTTCCTATATGTTTGTCGGGATTTTATATGAATGTATGGTTTTGATTAAAAAAACAGTGTTTTTAGGTTTAAGAAAAATTGCGTTTTTTGGCAATTTTTGATTTTTTTTAAATTTTTATATTTGTGAGTTTTATTTATTATAAAATATATGTTTGAATAATTAGTATGGATTATGTATAATTTATAATGTATTAATGCGAATATATTTTGTAAACTATATATTAAAAAATATAAAAAATTACATAATTATTTACTATATTGAAAATAAATATGGTATTTTTTATGAAAAAATGTTTTTATTTTTTCAAAGTAAAAATATTTGATTTTTGATTGAATATTTTAAGCAGCACTTTTTTTAATTTTTCCATAGAAAAAATATTTTTTAATTTTTCCATATGGGAATTAATTAGTTTTATATATTCTAACTCATTAATTATCTATATGGTAGATTATTTAGATGAAGAGACTAAAAGGAAAATAGAAGAGCTAAAAAAAGGTGAATTACCCTCTTTAAATGAAGTAAAAGATAGGGGAAAAAATCTTTCTAAATTAGAAAAAGAATTTTTAGAACAATTTAAGAAAAATAGTAAATCTAAGAAAAAAAGCAAAAAAAAGTGAATTATTTTTATATAAGATATGTATTTTAATTCTAAAATAGTTAAATTTATGCTAAAAAATGACAAAAAAAGAGTCAAATGAAGTGAAAGAGAAGATAATTGATCTAATTTTAAATAGAGATGATTTTGATTATAAATCTCTTATTTTTAACTCTAAAAAAGGGAAATCTATAATAAAAGAGATAGAAGATTTTGTTTCTAGAGGAAAGAAAGTAAAAAAAAGTGAGAGAATAAAAAATGTTGTTTTTAATAGTACATCAAATGTAGGTGAAGAAAATATTAATGATATAGTAGATGCATTTGTCAATATGAGAAATGGGGCAACTCTTACTACTATTAATGGTGGAAGTCTTTCAGGTGTTCTTGTAATGTTTAATAAATGGATTAATCTGGAATTAAATGCACCTGGACAGAATCAGCTTCCAAGTGTAATTGTGAAGGCAGCAAATGAATACCATGCACAATTGAATTTAGAAGAGAATTTAGTAAATTCAGTATCAATAAAAATTCCAAAAATGCAAGGGGATTTATACATTGCAAATACCTCTGATGGTTCATTTAATATATATTCACCATTACAAAATATGCAAGAATTTTACAATCCTGATTTTTCATTGACTGGACCAGTTAAACCATATGAAGATAGAACACATCAAGGTAGTGTATATATGGCACAACAAGAGAAAGGTGTTCCACTTTATAATTCTGAAACTAGGTTTACAGGACCTACTGGTAATGAAAAAGAAGATTAAAAAAAGTGAGATTAACCAAAATAACTTAAATCTCTTTTCTCTTTTTTCTTATTCATCATTGAACTTTGTTTAAGAATATTTTTGAATTTCTTTTCAAATTTTTCAGCTTGTTCTAATAATGGATTGACATCAACATTTAATCCTAAATATTCATTTAGTACTTTTATTATATTTGCTGCAGCTTTAGAGTCAGGAATCTTTGTTTTAGTCTCTGCAAAAAAGCAGGTTACTGGAACATCTTTCTGTAGCATTAAAGCACTTGTAACACCTACAATTATGCTTTCTTTTAGCTGTTCTACTGGTAATTTACTTACTTTTTCTTTTGTTCTATCATCTGCGAAATAGAAAACTTTTTTGTTTTCTGTTGAGTTAGGAGAAGCAACACCTTCAATACATATTATTTCATTACATTCAGTATTTTGTGCCATACTTCTTACAGATTTTGAAATGTTCCATTCTAGTCCTACACTATTTAATATGGTATGCATTATGATAAGATTATTTTTTTTGTCATAGAATACACCCATTGGATTAATTAATTTTCCATCATGTATTGCAACAGTTGCAGGCATCTCATCATATTCAAATGTTCCAATCATCTCTGGTTTTAGATGTTCAATTAAGAATTCAGTTACAATAGTCCCTATTAACCCAAAACCTGGAAAGCCTTCTATTATTTTTACATTTTTTGGAATTTTATCTAGAATAATTTTCATTTATGCATACCTCTTTTTTAATAAGAATTAAGGGATGGGGTTATATAAAGTTTTTGGGTGAGAAATTATTTAAATTAAGTTTTCTTTTTTTTTTGAATAAGTTATGGGGCTGGTGTTACTTCATCAAGTTCACCATATGCATCTTTTAATTTTGTTTGCAATGTTGTACCATGTTCTTTAAGTTTATAATATTCTGTAATTTCTGCTCCAACACCTCTTTCCAATTTTTTAAAAGTTTCTTCTGCAGGTTCAAATATCTTTTTATCAGCATCAACTAATAGTTTCATCATGGCAGTTAAATCATTTTTAATTTGAATTAGATTTGCCTCAGCAGCGGAATGCAACCTATCTTTTTCACCATCAGCAAAGTTATTTGCATTATGTTTGTTAATGAAATCAGTTGCCAATTGATGAAAACTCTGAATTCTACTTACATAATCAATCACAAGTTTTTCTTCTCTTTGTAAATTTTTCATTTGTTTTTTATGTTTTCTGAAATCAGTTCTATATTGAGTAATTTTAAATCTTCTTTCAACATTTTCAAAATCTTTTATATCATTCTTTATTTGTAAAATTGATTGTTCAATTTCTGAAATAAATGTTGCTAAATCATCATTATTTAAATTTTTTATTTTTCTGATTTCATTATCCACTTTATTGATTTCTTTTCGAAGTCTATCTAATTCCAATTTTAATTGTTGGATAACGTGAATCAAAGCAGGATCTATTTTGTCATCTATGATATCTTCATATTTTTCTTGCATACTAAAAAAATTTGAAATACTAGTATATTGACCATTCAGAAATGTAATTTGTTGTCTTAAAGCATTTACAGAACTATCGTTACTCACACTAGTATTATTTTCATGATGTATAAAACCACCATCTTTATTCATATGAGATTTTTTAAATTCAGTTATAAAATTGCTTAAGGTTTGTATTTCTTTTTTAATCAGGAGTCTTTCGTCTTGGTATATTTCAACTTCTTTTTTAATTACATCAGCTCTAATTCTTTGGTCATTTTCAATAGTTTTATCATCAATAATTCTTTTTGCTGCATTCCATGCATCATTAAGAGCATCTATTATTTCTTTTTTATTATCATCAGTTAATGTTTCTGTGTATTTGAATTTTGCTTCACTAAACATTCTTGAAAGTCTCGATGCACCATTTCTAATTACAACAATATCAACTTCATCATTCTCTGTTCCTTTAGGTGGTGAATCACAAGAAATTACAGATTCTCCCTCTCCATTTCTATCAGCAATTACGTTAATTATTGTAGCTG
>JABHHN010000038.1 GCA_018671515.1 archaeon
AAAACTAACTTCTGATGATATTCAAAATTTCATCTCGTTTCTCTTCCATTAATTCTTTAGTATCAGCTTCAAGATTTAATCTAAGAAGTGGTTCAGTATTAGATGGTCTTACGTTAAACAACCAACAACCTTTTCCGCAGTGCGCAAAAGCTTGACCAAAAAAGCTGTACTATCTAAAAAACAGATAGTACTTCAAAAAAAATTTAGTTTCTGATGATATTCAAAATTTCATCTCGTTTCTCTTCCATTAATTCTTTAGTATCAGCTTCAAGATTTAATCTAAGAAGTGGTTCAGTATTAGATGGTCTTACGTTAAACCACCAGTTATCAAATTCTATGGTTATACCATCGAGCCAGGAAATATCTTTTGCATTTGAATAAATTTCAGATAATTTTTTCATTGTAGCTTCTTTATTTTCAACTTTTGAATTAATTTCACCAGAATGTGAATATTTTCGTAAAGGTTCAAGTAATTCTGAAAATGATTTACCAGATGTTGATAATTCATCAAGAATAATTAAAGCAACAATCATAGGTGTTTCAAAAAAACCATACTTTGTTTTTATAAAAAAATGCCCAGATGATTCACCAGCATACTCGGCTCCCACTTCAATTCCTTTTGCTTTGATAAGAGAATGCCCTACTTTTGTAACAATAGGCTTTCCACCATTTTCTAAAATCATGTCTCTTGTAATTTTTCCAGGTCTTATATCATAGCAAATTGTAGCTCCTGGATGTTTTTTTAAAACATTCTTAGCTGTTAGTCCTCTTATTATTGCAGGTTCTGCTAATTTACCTTTGTTGTCCAAGAAAAAAATTCTGTCACCATCACCATCAGTTGCAATTCCAATGTCTGCACCAGTTTCAACTATTTTTTTACCAAGGTCAATTATATTCTTTTCTTGAAATGGGTCTGCTTGATGAGCAGGAAATGTGCCATCAAGTTCAAAATTCATTTCTATTAACTCACATGGTAGTTTATCAAATAGTTTTTTCAAGAAAGGAGAACCCATTGAATTAGCAGGGTCAGCAACAACTTTTAATGGTTTTATTTTTGAAATATCACCAAATGCTAAAGAAAAATCTACTTCTTTATCAAGAATTCCTTCTCTTTTTTCAATATTTCCTTTAATATCGGATTCAATAAATTCATTTTTTAAAACTCTTTTTTCAATTTCATTTATCCCTGTATCATAACCAACTGGAAATGCATTTTTCTTTACAATCTTAACACCATTGTATTCTTTGGGATTATGGGATGCTGAAATTTGCATTCCTCCATCTGCTTCATAAACAGAAGTTGCAAAATAAAATGTAGGAGTGCTTGCTAAATCAATATAAATAACATTTCCTCCTTGAATTGTGATTCCTTCCATAATTTTTTGACTTAATTGAGGTGAAGATAATCTCATATCACGACCAACAACAATAGTGGGTGAATGACCTATTTCTTCTTTTAGGATTTCACAATATGCTCGTCCTATTCTAAAAACAGTCTCTTCATCAAGTTGATCAGGGTATATCCCTCTTATATCATATGCTTTAAATATTGCCATTATAATTCACCTTTTATTCTTTTGATAATCCTTTCCACATTTTAATTGCTCTTTCATATCTTTCAGGAGTTCCTGTATCAAACCACTGACCAGAGAATGGATAACCATATAATTTTTTCTTTTTTGCAAGAATTGGAAATACATCTTGTTCATACATTGAGAAACCTTTAGGTATTAAATCTAATGCTCCAGGTTCCCAAATAGATAATCCTGAATTGATAAGATTTGAAGGCGCTTTATTTTTTGGTGGTTTTTCGACAAACTCCAATATTTTATTTCCTTCAAGTTTTGCAACTCCGTATGCAGATGGATCTTTTACTGTGGTAAGTGCTGCTGTAACTAGTGCTTTATTTTGTTTATGAAATTTAAACATTTCTTCTAGGTCAATATCTTTTAATTCATCACCATTTGTAACAATGAAAGTTTCAGTAAGATATTTTTTTGCAAGTTTTATAGCACCTGCACTACCCATTGGTTTTGTTTCTTTTACATATGTTATGTTTATACCTAATTTTTTCCCATCACCAAAATATTCTTTTATTTTTTCTGCCTTATATCCTACAGAAAATACTAGTTCAGTAATGTGATATTTTTTGAAAAGATCTATAAGATGTTCTGGTACAGTTCTTCCTTTTATTGGAAGTAGTGCTTTTGGTAATTCATAAGTAATTGGTCTAAAACGTGTACCTTTTCCACCAAGTAATAAAATTGCCTTTTTAGGACTGCTATTTCCAAGAGACCTTGAAAGATATAATTCAATTGCGTGGCTTCTATTTTTTATTTTTATTTTGTCTATTTTATTATCAATTGCATGAATTATGCTTTTGTCTAAAGTTATTGTAATTCTTTCTTTCATCTTTTGACACCTCTTAGTATGATATTATATGATGATTTGGGATATATTTGATTATAATGGATATATAAATGTTTGGATTTATGTGACAAAGTATGAGGAAATTGAAGTTTTAAATATTAGATTGATATTTTATTTGAGATTTTTATCTTTTTTTATCATTATTTTTGTCATAGCATGAGGCTACGCCTCCTGCAAAGTTTACATGTTGTTACTTTGTGCAGAAACTTAGGAAGCCTTAGGCTTCCTTATGGAGTTGTAAAATTATTAAAAATAAAATAAAATAAAATAAAATAAAATAAAATAAAATAAAATAAAATATTTCCTTTTAAATCTTTAATAAATCTTTTTTGAATACTACTTTTTCCTACCTTGCATATGTTTAAATAATATTTCTTGATTTTAGACATTAAAATAAAACGAAAATCTTAAAAATATGTCATCTCAATAAAATAAGTTATTGGGTATTGATGTATTTTTTCACATAGTAATAAGATTTTCGAATATCATTTTCTGAATAGATATCGCAGCAAGTTGCGGTGTATTAGACTCAGAAAGTAATAAATTTATAAATAAATATATGATGTTCATATGTAGGTGAAATAATTTGGATAGAAATTTAGCATTAGATTTTATAAGAGTTACTGAAGCAGCAGCAATGGCCTCAGCCCGTTGGGTTGGAAAAGGAGAGAAAGAGAAGGCAGATGATGCTGCAGTAGAGATGATGAGAAAGACATTTGCAAAAATGGATATTGATGGCACTGTAGTTATTGGTGAAGGTGAAAGAGATGAAGCACCAATGCTTTATATTGGTGAAAAAATTGGATCTGGTAAAGGTTTTGGTGTTGATATTGCAGTAGACCCAGTTGAAGGAACAAATAGTGTTGCATATGGAAGACCAAATGCAATTGCAGTTTTAGCAGCGTCACCTAAAGGAACAATGCTTCATGCACCTGATACTTATATGGATAAAATTGCAGTAGGTCCACAAGCTCATGGTCAAGTGAGTTTAGAAGGAGATGTTGCATATAATATTGAACAAACTGCTAAAGCACTTGATAAAAAACCAAAAGATATCACAGTTGTTGTGCTGGACCGAGAAAGACATAATGATCTAATAAAAGATATTAGAAAATGTGATTCTAGGATTGTAATAATTAAAGATGGAGATGTATCAGGTGCAATTTCACCATCAATACCTGATAATGAAATTGATATGTTATTAGGTGTAGGTGCTGCACCAGAAGGAGTATTAGCTGCAGCAGCTATTGCATGTACAGGTGGTTACATGGAAGGAAGATTCAAATTTAGAGATGATGATGATAGAAAAAGAGCAGAAGGTATGGGTGTAAAAAAACTTGATGAAATAATGCATATGAAGGATATGCTTGATTGTGATAAGGCAATTTTTGCAGCAACTGGGATAACTACTGGATCATTTCTAAAAGGTGTTAGATTTACAAAAGAGGGCGCAGAGACTCATTCAGTTGTTATGCGTTCTCGTACAAAAACAGTAAGATATGTTGAGGGTCATCATAAGTTTGAAGATGAACCAGAATATTGAGGTGTGAAAATGAAAATAAACAAAAAAGATGTTAAAATTCCAGCAGATGTACCAAAAGATATGATGAATGAATATGCTGATAATTTTTTACTGGCTACCAAAAATTCAGGAAGGCTGATGCTTTTTGCAGGAGATCAAAAAATAGAGCATCTAAATGATGATTTTGTTGGTAAGACAAAAGAAGGTATGGATATTTCAGCAGATGATGCTGATCCAGAACATTTTTTTAAGATTGCGTCATCCGGAACAATTGGTTGTTTTGCAGGACAGTTAGGCCTTGTTGCAAGATACGGGAGAGATTATCCAGACGTACCTTATTTGATAAAAATGAATTCCAAAACAGGTTTGATAAATGTAAAACAAAAAGATCCAATAAGTCAGACACTTTATGATTTTGAAGATGTCTTAGAATTAAAACATAATTCAGGATTAAACATAATTGGAATTGGTTATACAATTTATCTTGGTAGTGAATTTGAATATATGATGATGCAAGAGGCTGCAAGACTTGCAACTTGGGCTCATCAGAATGGTATGCTTGCAATATTTTGGATGTATCCAAGAGGAGAAGCAGTGGAGGCAGAAAAAGATCCACATTTAATTGCTGGAGCAGCAGGTGTTGCTTTATCACTTGGTGCTGACTTTGCAAAAGTCAATTATCCTAATAAAAAAGGTCTTGATGAAAAAGGAAGAGCAAAAGCATTCAAAGAAGCAACAGTTGCAGCAGGAAGAACTGGAATTATTACATCAGGTGGAAGTGCTAGAGATGTAAAAGTATTCTTACAGGAAACCTATGATCAGATTCATATAAGTGGATGTTCTGGAAATGCAACTGGAAGAAATATCCATCAGAAAGACTTTGATGAAGCTGTTAGGATGTGTAATGCAATTTCAGCAATAACTATTGGGAATCATGATGTAGAGTTTGCATATAAAGTCTATAAGGGTGACGAGAAGTTTAAAGTTTAGTTTTCTTTAATTTTTGTTTTTTTTATTTAAAGTATTTTTGAGTTATTTGACGATGTAGAGGAGTATCCATTTTTAATTTTTCTTTCATATCTGGACGTGTGCTTAAATATTCTCCAATTCCTATACCAGGGATATAATATTTTTTGAGATCATCTATTGTTGTAGTTTCTATTATGGATACTATTGAAAGGAATTCAAAAAGTGTTTTTAGTTTGGGATTTTTTTGAATTTTTGGATGTTTTTCTAATATTTTATGTTGATTTGCATATGCATCACCTTCCATGATGCTTTTTAAATAATTAGCATAAACTAAATTATTTTCTAGATAAGAGTTATATTTATTCATATCAATATCAAAACTTTCTGCTAATTTTTTTATTTCTGGATCATCATAAAATTTTAATAAATGAAATTGGTTTGATACTTGGTAATATTTTTTTTTCAACTCTTTAATGTCATGAATATGCTCAACTAGTTTTATCATATTTTCAATATTGTAGAATTCGTTTACAATATTTACTAATTTTTGACTTTCTTCTTGCATTGCATGTCTTATTTCATGGCAATTTGATAAAAAAGTTGATGCTGGAGATATAGGATTATAACGTGCATTGAAAACTTTTTTAGTTGTTCCATCATCAAGGAATAATGTTTGTATTGATGGATTTTTATTTGTGTAAAAAATATTTGAAATACCTAATTCTTTAACAATATTGGAAGATTTTGGGATTTCATAGAAATAATTTGCAGCGATTAAAGAAGTGTTTAATAATTTGTATTCTTCTGGTACCTCAGGCATTTCACTAAAATCACTAATTAAGTTATCT
The DNA here is from genome assembly GCA_018671515.1 of archaeon. Classification (GTDB taxonomy): domain Archaea; phylum Nanobdellota; class Nanobdellia; order Woesearchaeales; family GW2011-AR15; genus JABHHN01. The sequence continues at coordinate 5,770 of JABHHN010000038.1, forward strand.
TCTTCTTGGATTAGTTTTTCAAGTGCATCAATTACTGCAGGAAATAAAGTATAATAACTAATATCAAAAGATTCTAGGGGATTTCCATTTTTTTTTAAACTTTTTAAACCTTTTTTTAAATGTTCAACATAATCTAAAGTTAATTTCCCTTCAATGTGAACACGGTTTAATTCTTTTGGAAATTTAATTTGATCAATTAATTTTAATCCTCTTTTAGCTAAATCTTTATATCCAGTAGTTACTATTTGATGTAAATTAGCCATAAATTAGATTTTTAAAACAATTTATATATAAATATACTGAATTTAAAAAATAATAATAGTTTATTTTTTTAAACTTTCAAAACATATAGTTTATAAACTAATTATTAATATTTTTCAAATTAATGAAAAAATCAAATTTAGATTTACCAAAACTGACAAAAAATGATCAGGAAGTATTGAAGAATATTATTCAACATGCAAAGATACCTGATTCTGAAATAGCTAAAAAAATGAAGCTATCTCCTCAGGCAGTTTTTAAAATAAGAAAAAAACTAGAAGTATCAGGAATAATTAAAGGTTATATGCCAATTATAGATTTTAAGAAACTTGGAATAAATGTTATGTTAATTGCAGTTCTAAAATTAACAGCAGATGTGTGGGATAAATTTGATGACGAAGATATATCCAATAGGATGACAAAAGTTCCTTATATCATTGAAGCTTATAGATTGCCCGAATCTGATGCTACACATATTTTACTTATGGGTTTTAGGAATATCCAGCAAAAAGATAGATATTTGATAAAATTACAAACAGAGTTTGCTCGAGAAGTTGAAATTAAACATGTTTATCCCTTCTCAATTGATAGAGTTATTACAAGAAGTCCAGTAGGTTTATTATATGAAATGTTGGATAAAAAAGAATTTCCTATGGATGTATTTTTTTTACCGAGAAAAAAGAAAAAATAATCAACTTTTTTAATATTTTTTGTTAATTTTTTCATCCATTTTTTTTAAAAAAGTTTAAAATTTCTAGATAGTGTTTTTATAGAAGATATTACATTAATTCTGCTATGGTTATTACCAAAAGAACAAAATTAGAAAGAGAAACTGAAAACCTTAGAACTACACTTTGTAAAAGATGTGGAACGAAGTTAATAGGTAGAGTAAAAATGAGTGGACTTTCTGTTATATGTCCTAAGTGTAAAAGGCCATTGTAGGTGATAATCATGAATAAAAGAATAAGTGAAATAAAAAAACAAATCAAAGTAACAAGTTGGGATATTCCAAATATAAAAAATGAAAAAATTAGAGATTTCAAACTTCAAAAAATTCAAGATTTGAAAAGGGAGCTCAACAAATTACAAAACATGGAGGAAATGAAAAATGAGATATGAAGACGAAGATGAAGACGAAGAAGATGATAATAACGAAGAAGAAGATAACGAAGAAGAAGATAACGAAGATAATTAGTAAATTATAATATTAATCAAGAAAAATATGAGGTAATTATTATGGCACGAGCAAAAAAGAAAAAAATTGAAATTAAAAAACCTGTAGAAAAGAAAAAGAAAGGAAAAGGAAAGAAGAAATAATCATATTTCTAATGTTCCTGATTTAATTATATTTTTTATTTTATTTTTAATATTTGTGAAGAAAATGAAAGAAAAGAAAGAAATTTTAGAGATGATGAAGGAAAATATGCCATATGACTTAGGATTTCCAATATATGAAGAAAAAATTTTTACATGCATAGGATGTGGGAGATCTATGAGAAAAATAGTATATGAAGAAACAGATAATAGTAGTTATTTTTGTCCAAGTTGTGAATTGGGAGACTTGGATTTTGACGATGATTAAACTATTTTTCTAAAATGTTAAAATTAATTTCTATCAATAAATCTAATTGGAAGACTTTTCAATCAAAAATTATTGATTCTGAAAAAGAGTTTCCAAAAGATATCAGAGCTAAAAGAAAAGATTATCTTAATGTTTTGAGTACAAAATCTTGTATATTTTTAGCTGCTATGAATGATAAAAAATATGTTGGAACTATTAGTGGTTACAAACCTACTAAAATTGATATGTCTGAACATAGATTAAAAGATTATTTTCATTCTAATAATTTTATTTATGTATATAATTATGTTGTGAATAGAAATTATAGAGGAAAAGGATATGGTAAAATATTAATGAAAAATTTATCACAAATTGCACTTGATAAAGGATATAAAACTATTGTTGGACATTTCAGGTTGAATAATTCATTGAATATTATAAATAAGGTAGGAAATGTAAGGATGTTGAAATATGAAAATTGGAAAAATCAAAGAAATGGATATTTATTATGTGAAGTAAAATTATCAAGAAGAGCAATTAACAAAGTATAAAAAGTAAATGATATTATTTTAGATGGGGAGAAATGATAAATTTAATTCAGATAGCTAATTCATTATTTTTTAAGATTTTTCTAATTATAATTGGAACATTTTTCTTTACAAGAATTGTTAGAAAAGTAATAGATAAATTATCTCATATTAAAACCAGAAAAAGCACACACATTCAATTTAGTTTTCTAAAACATTTATTTACAGGTTTTATTTATGTTATTGGTGTTGGACTAATTATCTATATAATCCCACCATTAAGAACAATTTCAGTATCAATATTCGCAAGTGCAGGAGTATTAGCAGTTGTAATAGGGTTTGCAGCACAACAAGCATTTTCAAATATTATTAGCGGAGTATTTATTGCAATATTTAGGCCATTTAGAGTTGGAGATAGAATAAAAATAAAAACAGATGTTTCTGGTGTTGTAGAAGATATAACATTGAGACATACAATTATTAGAAATTTTGAAAACAAGAGAATTGTAATACCTAATTCAGTGATTAGTAATGAAATGATTGAGAATGCAAATCTTGGTGATGAAAAAATATGTAAGTTTATAGATTTTGGAATCAGTTATGATTCAAGTATAAAAAAAGCTAGAAAAATAATGCAACAAGAATCAATGAAACACAAATTCTTTTTTGATAATAGAACAAAGGAAGAAAAAAAATCAAATGAACCAGCTGTTCCAGTTAGAGTATTAGGATTTGGAGATTCATCTGTCAATTTAAGAGCTTGGGTTTGGGCACATAATCCTTCTGAAGCTTTTAGGATGGGTTGTGATTTAAATGAATCAATTAAAGAGAGATTTGACAAAGAGAGAATAGAGATTCCTTTCCCTCATAGAACATTAGTTTATAAAAATGCTAAAAAAAATGAAAGGTAAATTAGAAACAAAAAGAAAGATAATTAGGGTAGATGGTAGGCTACGTGAAATTATCACTGTTTTTGATAATAAGGGAAAAATACTTCAAAAAATAATTAATCCTGTAATGATTGAATTTTATCCAAGAGATATTGTTCAAGTTATCGTGGGAGCAACGTTATTAGCGATACCTGTTGCATTTACAGAAGAAACTTGGAAATTGGGTGAATCACTTCCTTTTTTTAATATATTTTTATTATTTATATTGTCATTATGTTTTATTTCAAGTTTTGTTTATTATAATTATTATAGAAAAAAATTTAAAAACAATTGGAAGGAATATGTAAAAAGAGTAGTTTCAACTTATCTGATTTCATTTATTGTTGTTACCAGCATATTGGTTATAATTGATAAAGCTCCTTGGTTTACAAATTGGTCACTTGCTTTAAATAGATCCATAATTGTAACATTTCCTGCATCTATGAGTGCAGCAATTGCTGATACAGTAAAATAGAATCTAATTATTTTGGTTTAAGATATTTATTATAATTTAGAATTTTATTCTTTGATTCTCTCAAACCTGTTTACAACTTTTCCATCAACAATTTTTTTATCTTCAAACATTTCAATTGGTCTAATCCAGATTACATCTTTACCAAATTCCTCTGACTCATATAATGCTTTGTAGATAATTAGTTTTTCAAGAGTTTCACTATGTCGTCCTACAGCAATTACTTGATATTCATTTCCTTTAAAATGTCTATATTTGCCAGGTTTTACGTTCATGAGAGAAACAGTGAATGTAATCTAATTTAAATAAATTATTGTAGTGTAAAATAAAAATATTAATATTTAAATTTTATATGTATGATAAAGTATGACGAAATGAAACTATTTAAATAAATATTATTTTTTAAAGAAAATATTGAATATTAATGGTGATAAAATGGAAAAGATAAAAGTTGGTATTGTGGGTTATGGAACTATAGGAAAAAGAGTAGCAGATGCAGTTTTACTACAAGAAGATATGGAATTAGTTGGAGTAGTTGGAAGAACTTATAATTATAAATTAGAAATTGCAAGTAAAAGAGGTATTCCAATTTATGCATTAAATAAAATTGAAGACATCAAGCATAATGGTGTAAATATTTCTGGTACTGTAGATGAATTATTAAATAAAGTAGATATAGTTGTTGATTGTTCACCAAAACCAAATGGTGCAAAAAATATTGAAAAATTATACAAACCAGCAGGTGTAAAAGCAATTATACAAGGTGGAGAAAAGGCAGCAGGTGCAGAAATAAGTTTTGTTGCACAGTGTAATTATAAAGATTCTTTAAATAAAGATTATGTAAGAGTTGTAAGTTGTAATACAACAGCAATGTGTAGAACACTTCATGCATTGGACGTAAAATTTGGAGTAAAAAAAGCAAGAGCGACATTAATTAGACGTGGTGGAGACCCTCATGCAGTTAAACGTGGTCCTATTAATTCAATTATCCCAAGTTTTGAATTGCCTAGTCATCATGGTCCAGATGTAAGAACTGTTTTATATGATATGGAAGTTTTTACAACAGCTGTAATTGTTCCAACAACATTAATGCATATGCATAATTTAGATGTTGTTCTTAAGACTGAAACTACAACTGATGAAGTAGTTGAATTATTTAGAAATACATCAAGAATAAGAGTAATTAAGGCAGATCATAAATTAGGTTCTACTGCAGAAGTAATGGAATATGGTAGAGATCTTGGAAATAAGCGTGGAGATATGATGGAAATCTGTGTATGGGAAGAAGGTGTAGGAATTGTAGGTGGAGAATTATTCTTTCCACAAGCAGTGCATCAGGAATCAGATGTTGTTCCAGAAAACATTGATGCTATTAGAGCAATGATGGGTATTGAGGATGCAGAAAAATCCATTGAGATGACTAATAAGAGTCTAGGATTAGAGTAAAAGCGTTAGTTATTTTTTGTTTTTTCTATTATTGTTTTTTTATCATTACTAGGAAAAAAGATTTTATCTTTTTTCACTCTCACATGCAAGTTTTTACTAGAAAAACTTGCTATAAAAAAGAGCGTAGCTCTTGAGTATTTTTTTCAAAATAAGATAAATCAAAAAATATTATATTTCAAAAAACAAAAAGACATAAATAGAATTAAATAATATTTCATAAATATATTTAGTTGGGGTGAATTAATAATGGCATTACTTGTATTGATTAGACATGGGCAATCACAATGGAATCTTGAAAACAGATTCACAGGATGGGTTGATGTACCTCTTAGTAAAAAAGGACGTGATGAAGCAACATCAGCAGGTGTAAAAATTGCAGATATAAATTTTGATATTGCGTATACTTCTACACTTAGAAGAGCACATCAGACATTACTTTTAGCAATGAGTGAAACTAAAACTGAGAAAACACCAATATTTTTTCATAATAAAGGTAGAGCTAAAGAATGGCAGCACCACGAAGGTGTTCCAAAATATGAATTAAAAGTAATTATGGATGAAGCACTTAATGAAAGATATTATGGTGACTTACAGGGATTTAATAAGGATGAAATGAGAAAAAAAGTTGGAGATGAACAGGTTCATATATGGAGAAGAAGTTTTGCAACTCCACCTCCAAATGGTGAATCACTTAAAGATACATGTACAAGAACTACTCCTTATCTTAAAAATGAAATATTTGAATCACTAAAAAGTGGAAGTAATGTTTTAGTGTCAGCACATGGAAATAGTCTGCGCGCAATTGTAAAAGAACTTGATAAAGTAGCAGATGATGAAATTCCAAATGTTGAGATACCTACAGGTGTTCCTTATGTATATGAGTTTGATTTGAATATGAAAATTCTTTCAAAAAAAATATTGAACTAAATTTGTCAAAAAAGACAAATTTTCTCAATTTTTGAAATATATGTTTGATATTTGTCAAGAGGTATATAAATAAAAATTGAGTTTATTAAAAACAGGTGATATAATATGTTAAAATCATTAAAAGAATCAGATCCAGAAATTTATAATACAATAATCAATGAAGTAGATAGGCAGAAAGAAGGAGTGGAGATGATTGCCTCTGAAAATTTTGTCTCCCCTGCAGTACTTGAAGCAATGGGAACTCCACTTACAAATAAATATTCAGAAGGATATCCCGGAAAGAGATATTATGGTGGGAATGAATTTATTGATGTAGGAGAGAACCTAGCAATTGAAAGAGCAAAAAAATTATTCGGTGCTGAACATGTAAATGTACAACCACATGCAGGAAGTCAGGCAAATATGGAAGTTTATTTTGCACTTTTAGAAATAAAAGATAAGATTTTAGCAATGGATCTTTCTTGTGGTGGGCATCTTTCACATGGAAGTCCAGTAAATTTTTCTGGAAAACATTATACTATGTTTCATTATGGAATTGACCCAAAAACGGGTCTTATTGATATGGATGAAGTCGAGAGGACTGCAAAGATTACTATGCCTAAAATGATTGTATCTGGTTTTTCAGCATATCCAAGAGATCTTGATTTTAAAAGATTTCAGGAAATAGCAGAAGATGTAGGTGCATATCATATGTCAGATATTGCACATATTGCAGGACTTTGTGCTACTGATGTGGTGACAAATCCTGTTCCAATTGCAGATGTAGTTACAACAACAACTCATAAGACACTTAGAGGACCACGTGGTGCTATGATTATGTGTAAAGAAGAAGATAGGATTAAACCAAATACAAAAAAAAATCTTGCTAAAAAGATTGATTTTGGAGTATTTCCAGGTATGCAGGGTGGACCATTAGATCATATGATTGCAGCAAAGGCAGTTGCATTTAAAGAAGCACTTCAACCAGATTTTAAAACTCATTGTGAGCAGATTGTTAAAAATGCAAGAGCTTTAGCAGAAGGATTATTAGAACATGATGTAGAATTAGTAAGTGGTGGAACAGATAATCATCTGTTGCTTATGGATATTGATAAATCATTTGGAATAAGAGGAAAAAAGGCAGTACAGGTTCTTGATGAAGTCCATATTTATACAAATAAGAATATGATTCCTGGAGATAGGGGAACACCATTTAATCCATGTGGTTTGAGGATTGGAACACCTGCAATTACAACAAGGGGAATGAAAGAACCTGAGATGAAACAGATTGCAGATTGGTATGTAAAAGTTCTTAAGAACCCTGATGATGTGACAATAAAAGAGAATGTTAAATCAGAAGTATTGGATATGATTAAAGATTTTCCATTGTATGAAAATTTGGATTATTGAAGTCTTTAAACCTTTGTTAAGGTTGGATTTTCTCTATTTTTAAATTTATGAGTAACATAATCATGCTTAAAACATTTTGTTAGTTGATATATAGATGTAGCAGTTTGTCTTAATTTAGTTTTATAATCTATTCTATTAGCCATTGCATTTGAAGCTGTAACTAATCCATTTGCAAGCCCCAATAAATATATTTCAGATTCATCAGGATTAAACATTATTGCATTTATTAAGTCTTGATTTAAATTTGTTGTATTTTTAAGATTTTTACCATTTGCTACTAAGTAATTATCTTTTAATATTCCTAACATTTCTCTTGTTCTTTCTGTTAAAGAGTCAATTTCTGAAAGTGATTTTTTTGAATTATCATAAATTAAAATTTTTTGATACATGGAATTTATAAAATTTAAAGGATTAGAATTATCTAAAGCAATTGCAGATGCATCCCTATATCCTGCTAAATATGGTATTATAAAATCATTTCTTAATGTGATGTTATTACTTTCAAATTCATTTAATATTGCATTTGCAAATTCCAATGGTACATAGTATTGGATGTTGTCTTTTTTTGATCTATCTAAACTATTTAATGAATTAGAAATTGTATTTTTTATTAAGTTATCTTTTTTAGTTTTATTTTTTAATTTTAATATTGGTTTACCACCAAAATAATCTTTTGTTGGAGCTAAACTTGAATCTTCTCTTTCAAATATTAAAGAAAAAGATTTTTTTCCATAGTTTTCAAAAAGTTCAGTTAATGGTTCACGTAATGAAGAAAAAGTAGTTTTTCCATCTAATTTTTTTGGAAGGTTGTCTAACAATTCAATTAAATCAACAATTTCAGTATTTTCTTCAGTTGGTGCTTCATAAAATACTTCCCCTAATATTTCTTCTAAAAAATTCATTTCTTCCTATTAAAAAAATACTTAATATATAAAAATGACTATTATTAAGTAATAAAACTAAAAAGAATTAAATAAAAAATAAAATTTACTTTTTACGACTTATACTTTCAAATGCTCTTAGTATTTCAAGAGGTATTGCAAATACAAGTGTGTTTGACTGATCACTTGATATATCATTTAAACTTTGCAATGTTCTAAGATGCAGTGCACCAGGAGTTTTTGCTAAAACAAGTGCCGCTTTTGCAAGATTTGTTGAAGCTACAGCTTCACCATCAGCTTTGATGATTACAGCTCTTCTTTCTCTTTCAGCTTCAGCAGCTTTTGCCATTACTCTTTTCATTTCTCCTGGTAGTTCGACGTGTTTTAAGTCGACACTAGTAATTTTTATTCCCCATGGATCAGTTGCTTGATCTACAAGTATTTGTATTCTTTTAGAAATTTCATCTCTGTTTGATAAAAGTTCATCAAGTGTTACTTCACCAACAATGTCTCTCATTGTAGTCTGTGCAATTTGACTTGTTGCATGATGAAATTCTTCAACTTCTAAAATTGCTGCTTTTGCATGTGCCACTTTGTAATATAATACTGCGTTTACATTTATTGATACGTTATCTTTTGAAATACAGTCCTGTTCAGGAACATCTACAACTGTAACTCTCATGTCAATTTTAGTCATTGTCTGAAATATTGGTAGAACAAAATTTAAACCAGGATTAAGTGTTTTTGAAAATTTTCCAAGTGTAAATAAAATACCTGTTTCAAACTGCTTTATAACTCTAAGTCCACTTAATATAATTATAACTGCCCAAAACCCTAAAAACAAAATTAATGCCATTGCCATTTTTTAATCTCCCCCATTAAAATAATATAAATATTTTTTATCATATCTCCTATATAAATCTTTCTAAGGAGGTGGTTTTTATTTTAATTTAAAATAAAATTTATTTTACTATTTAGGAGTGGTGTTTTTTAAGTTAATTTTATAAAGAATTAATTTCTCAAAATAGAGAAAATTAAGTTTTTAAGGAAATGACTCAAGAATTAAGTGAATTAGAAAAAAAATTAAGAAATAATCTTGATAGAAGTAAGAAGGTTGCGATATGTTCGCATGTAGATGCAGATGGAATAATGAGTGCTGCATTAACTGCTCAATACTTAATTGAACAAGGAATAGATTTTGAATTTTTTTCAGTAAATAATACTGAGAGAAATCTTGAGCTTAGTCAATATAAACAAATTATGAGTTCTGAATATGATTCTGTTGTTTTTACTGATGTATCACCAAGAAAAATAAATCAAATTAAAAATTTGTTAAATGGGGGTAAATTTGTTGCAGTTTTAGATCATCATGGTCATGAATTACATGACTTAAATACTTATGAAAAAGGTGTCTTAATTAATGGATATCCTGATAGAGTTGATGAATTTGGATTAAGAAATGCTTCAGATACAGCTTATCTTTCATTATTAGATAATTCTAAAGATTTTAAAAAAAGTCGTGCTTGGATGTTAATGACTGGGTTGCAAGGAGATATGTTGGAATTTCCAGATAATGAGTACGAAGAAATAGTTTTGGATATGTTTAATACAGTTGGATTATCATCATTAATAGGTGAATCAATAACAGCAGCAGATAATTTACAAAGAAAATTAGTTGGGTATGTTTTGGAAGCTCAAAATGAAACAAAATTTTATGAGAATAAACAAATAAATATTTTAGCAAATAAATTAATTCAAGATGTGGAAGTTAAAAATAGATATGATGAAATAGTTGAGTTTAGGGATTTACATACAAAAGCTTTATTAGATGTTCAAGAACAAGCTCAACAATATATATCTGAGAAGGTTGGAGATATATTTGCAAAATTAGATACAAATTTTGGTGCTAATGCAACTATTCATTATGATAATGGAAATATAATTATTGATTATAGAATAGAAGGAAAACGTAAAGATGAAAAACCTAAATATGAAGTAACAGGTGCAGTATTGAAAAAAACTATTGAAAGTCTTGAGCCTAATATAACAATAGTTCTTTCTTCTCCTAATGTGGGGAATTCATCTACATTTGTTGTATATAGGGATGATAAAATTATAAGTGTAAATTGTAAGGAAATTTGTACTTACTTTGGAGGTGGAGGACATGAGAAAAGAGGTGGATTTACAACTATTGAACCAAGAGAAAATATTGCAAATAGGGCAGTAGAAAAAATTAAATCAATGTATCAAAAATAATTTTATAAATTAAATTTCAAAATACTTATAACAATTCTTTTAAATAATCTATTTTTCTAAAAAAAGAATGTCATTAGATAATAAAGTAAGGGTTCTTTCTTGGAACATAAAAAATGCAGGAAAAAGCAAAAGTCTTGATGATGATGCAATGGATACAATATTCAAAATGCTTACATCAAGAACTATTCTTGGATATGAACCTTATGATTTGATTTTATTACAAGAAGTTGAAAATGAAGAATTTTTAAATGTTTTAGATGATAAATTTAAAGAACATGATTTACCTTACGAAATTAATTATAAAGAATCAGGTAAAATTGGAACTGGTTTTAGAGAACATTATGTTTTTATTCATAATACAGAAACAATAAAATCAATTGATGTACAATTATTTCCTGATAAAAATTATAAAAAATTTAAAAGACCACCTGTAGGCGCATATGTTAGGTCTAAAAATGGTTTTAAAGGAGTTTTTTTAAATATTCATACTTCTCCTGATCATGCAGAAAAAGAATCTAGACATATGGAATATGCAGTTAGATGGGCAAAAAAAGAATGGCATAAAAATAATGTAATTATTATGGGTGACATGAATAAAAGTTCACCTTATTTTGGACCAAAAAATAAAACTCCTTTTTCAATGAAAAAACCAATGGAATATCCAGGTAATGAGATAGATACAACAATAAATAGAAGATTAAAAGCATTGGATCATGTTATTTGGGATTCAGAATATGCAGATTTGTATTCAGCAAGAGTACTTAAGTTTGATGTGGATTTTTGGAGAAGACCATTTGGTGAAATTGGAAGAGATGCAGTTGATGGAAATGGTTTGTATAGTGTAAAAGCATTTCAAAAAGTAGGTAAAGCAGTAGGAAATAAATTATATTATGATTCGATGAGGGATATTTCTGATCACTGGCCAATAGAAGCGGTATTTTATGCTGAACCAAGTAGCAAATTTAGATTTAAAAAAGTAGTTAATAAATTTAGAGATGAATGGGGTGATTTTAGGAAAGTTAAATATTTTCCAGTTAAATAGAATTTAAAATTTTATCATTTATTCCATAAGGCTTTTTTGAATAATATCTCTTTGCGTGTTCGACAATTAATGCATGATATTCTTGATATATTTTATAATCTTTTTGGATGTTGTCTTCAAATAGTTTTTTTATTTTGTCATAATCAGAATTTTCATTTATTATTTTTAGATGAATAAGTATTCTTTTAGTATATGTATCAACAACAAATGTTGGGACTTTATATGCATATAAAAGGATGGAATCAGCAGTTTCTAAAGCTATGCCCCATAATTCTAATAATTCTGTTCTTGTAGGTGTATTTCCATTTAATGATAAGAAGAATTTTGTAAATATTTTGATTTTCTTAGTTTTTTGATTAAAATATCCAGCTGGTTTTATTAATTTTTTTATAGTATCATCATTTGCTTGAATTAATGTGTTTGGATTAATGAGTTTTTTATTATTAAGTTTGATGAGTGCTTTTTCAACATTTATCCAGTTAGTATTTTGTGTTAGTATTGGTCCTAGGCATATTTCAAATTTTTGATTCTCATTTTTTGGAAATGAATAATCATTTATGTGGTAACCATTGATTGAACCAGTTTTGGTTGGATTTATTCCTTTATGATCTAATAATGGCCACCATCCTTGAGGACCATATGTTGAATATAATTTATTATAAATTTTGAAAATTTTGTTCATAGAAATATATAAGATATAAATATATTAAAATTTATTTAAATCTGAATTTAACTCTAAATAAAGGTAGAAATACTTTATTTGCTAATTTCATACCAATTTTTCTCCAGAAGGGACCAAAATAAATAATAATTAGGAATAACATTGACACAAAAACAAATGAATCATAACTTAATCTATGCCAATAATCACATGCCATTGATTCAGTTCCACATGTAACTAATAAACCAAATTCGTCAGTGATTGCACCAAGACCTATTCCAAATAAGATCGCGGATATTCTTTTTAGTTTTTGTTTATCAGTAATTAGTGCTGTCCAACAAGCAATACTAATAAGTGCAATTCCAACAAAAAAATGGTGGAAATGATAATTTTTAACGATGATACTAAATCCAATTATTGGGTAAACTAAAGCATATAATCTATAAAATATAAATGTTAGGAGCATAGAAATAAATATCCAGAATGGAGTTGTTTTGTTTCTTTTTATGATGTCATGATATAGAAGGCTTTCAAAATCTTTTATTAATTTAAAGGGTTTAAAAAAAAAAAATTTCATGGCTTATTTTTTAAGTACAGCATTTACTATTCCGTGCTGTCCTGGTCTTGATGTTATTTTTGCTTCACCAATTTCAGTTTTTATAATGGTTCCTTTAGTCATTATATTTCTTCTTACATAATGTCTATTTCCTGGGTTTTCTTTAACCATTTCGATTTTGACTTTTTTGTAAGTTTTTGTTTTTTGATCAAGAACATTTGCCATATTACCAGAAATTAATCTTAACTTCTCACTTCCTCCTCTGACTCTAACTTTTCTTATTGTTTTTTCTCCAACTTTTGTTAGAGTAGGGTCTCTACCTAATGAGTATTTTTTCTTTCTTTGAGTGAGCTTATATTTACCGCCTGAGGCTTTTCTTTTTCTGATTTGTTGATTAAGTACCATTTTCTCCTCTTTGGAATTAAGGTGTGTTTATAAAGATTTTTCTTTTTGGCTTTTTATATTTTTCGAAACATTTATAAAAAAAAGTACTAAAAATCAATACCTATATAAAGGATTAGCTATTTTTTTGGATAATTGGAATTTATGTGGGTGGGAAATAATGCGTAAGGATTTTGTAAAGAAATGCCCTGAATGTTCGGGTTCAAATTTGTCAATTAGTTCTGAAAAAGGTGAAGTTATTTGCAAAGATTGTGGTCTTGTTATCGATGATAAAATTGTTGATTTAGGTCAGGAATGGAGAGAATTTGATTCAGATAGTGCTGATAAAAAAAGAAGAACTGGGGCTCCGTCAACCTATACTCAATTTGATCAAGGGATGGGTACAGAAGTTGGAAGAAAGTCTGATTTGTATGGGTTGGGCAGAAAAAACCAATCAAAGTTTTTTAGATTAAGAAAATGGCAATATAGGATTTCTACAGCAATTGAGCGAAATTTAAAACTTGCTTTGGCTGAATTAAAAAGAGTTTCTTCTTATTTGAAACTTCCAAAAATGGTTGAAGAAGAAGCTGCAAGAATTTATACTTTAGCAGTCCAAAGAGGATTAGTTAGAGGACGTGCTATGGAATCTGTTGTTGCTGGAGCACTTTATGCTGCATGTAGACGTCATGAAGTTCCAAGAACACTTGAAGAGTTAAGTGAAGCAAGTGGTGTAGAGAAAAAAGAAGTTGGAAGAACTTATAGATTCATAACACGTGAACTTAGTATTTCAATTCTACCTAGTAATCCATCTGATTATATTCCAAGATTTTCATCAGCACTTAGATTGACTGCAAAAACACAGTCAAAAGCAGTTGAAATAATTGAAATGGCTCAAAAACAAGAATTGACTTCAGGTCGAGGTCCAACAGGAATTGCTTCAGCAGGACTTTACGTTGCAGCTTTATTAAATGGGGAAAAAAGAACCCAAAGAGAAGTAGCAGACGTAGCAGGTGTCACAGAAGTAACTATTAGAAATAGGTATAAAGAACTTCTTGAACGACTTGATTTAGAATCAGAGATTAAGAAAATAAAAAAGAAGAAAAGAGATAGAGATTAATTTTTTTATAATTTTATTTTTTTAATTATTACATTTCATTCTTAAAATAGAAAGTTTTATATAATATTTTGTATCATAATATACATAAAAGTATATTCATATGGAAAAAATAACTAGTAAAAGACCTAGTACTTATGTAATTGAGGTAGTTGAGAGAACATCATTCTTTAGGATTTTCACAATATGGTTTATGCTTATCCTCTTATTTGCCCTTTCATATCATGGTCTTACAAAATATACTAATGAAAATTATTTAATGGGTTCAAATGGTTCAAAAATTACTAATTTAGTTGAGAGTGTATATTATAGTTTTATTACTGCAACATCAACAGGATATGGTGACATTGTACCACGAGGACCAATTTCAAGGACTTTGGCTATTGTTGAAGTCATTGTAGGTCTTATTATGCTTGCGATAATTACTTCTAAATTAGTAGCACTAAAACAGGAAAAATTACTTGAACAGATATATCATCTTTCATTTTCAGAAAAAATCAATAGAGTAATTTCAAATTTTCATCTTTTTGGTCATAATATGGATTCATTATTATATGATTTAAAGGGGAAAAAATTTGATCATAAGAGAATAATGTCTTTATCTCATAATATGACTAAATTAGATCAAAACATAGGGGATATGGAAAAAATGTTTTTTAGTGAAAACAATATCAAAATTTCAAAAAAATTAAGTAATAGTTCAATTTTGCAAATACTTACTGGTCTTAAAAAATCAATGCTTAAAATAAAGTATATTCTTAAAATTTCTAATGAATCAGAATTAGTATATAAAAGAAAATCATTATCAAGGAAAGTTATGGGGATATGTGAAGAATCAGAAAGAATATTAAATGAAATTAATCAATCATATTCAGTTCCTTTGGAAAAAGTTAATGGGATTAAATCAACTCTTAGAGAGATAAGAGTTTATGTTCTAAATCTAAAATTATCTCATAAAAAGATTATGATGAATTTAGAATTAAATCCACAAGTAATTCATGTTCCAGAAGCAATATTAGCCGAATAAATGAAAAGATTAATATACTAAAAATATATTATTAATAATATGAAAGTCATGGCTTTTGGCACTTTTGATGTAATTCATCCAGGACACTCATTCTATTTGAAAAGAGCAAAAAAATTAGGAAAGGAATTAGTTGTGGTTGTTGGACGAGACCTTACTGTAAAAAAAGTAAAGGGCAGGATGCCTCAACATATGGAACAGAGAAGACTTAGTGATGTAAAAAAGATGGAGATTGCAGATAAAGTTATCTTGGGTTATCTAAGTGATCAACTAAGGATAGTTGAAGAAGAAAAACCAGATACTATAGCATTAGGATATGATCAACGTGCATTTACAGAAGATTTGTTTAAGAAGCTTAAAGAGAGAGGATTATTAGTTGATATAGTGAGGATTCCTTCATATAAGCCAAGTGTGAATAAATCTTCGATTATTAAGAAAAAGAAGTTTAAGTTCTAAGAGTGTTTTTGTATTTGAGAAGTTAAGGAAATCTTAAATCAAAATCTGCACTATATAATGTGATTTTGTCATCAATAGTTACATTTGTAAATCCATAAGTGTTTAAAACTTGTTTTCTTGTTGCTACACAATCATTTCCCATGGCACCACCAAGTCTAATAATAGTGTCTAAAGAAACGGTTGGGATGTCAGCTAAATGAACTATGTGTTTTGCTCTATCATTATCGTATAATTCTATAATTCTTCTAGCTTTATCTGCTCCAGAACAATCATATTTTGAAATTTCTTTTGCTCTTCTATAATTTATATGAATTATTTCAATATATTCATTCATTTTTTTTTTAAAAATATTTTAAAATTTAAGACTATGTTTTTTCAATATATATTCAGGCTCGTTGAGCCTTTATTATAGCAAGTCCAAGGACTTGCATATACGTTTAGGTGGGTAGTTTAATCCACACTTTAGTGTGGTTTGAAACCCGCCCATGAAATCCAATTAGGATTTCATCAGAATAATATATAATTCTAGAAAACATAGTATTAAGTGCGCGGCGAAAATTGGCGCACTCAAT